>NZ_JAUBUN010000043.1:0-66625 GCF_036702665.1 Microcoleus sp. Aus8_D2 | reverse complement strand
GGGAGCTCCCCCGCCCAACCCCTACTCCCCACAAACTTGTGTAAGTTATTTAATTCTCATTCCTAACGCATCCTGCTCGATCCAAAATCACGGCAATAAAAAAGCCAGGTATTCATATCCCTAGCTTGAAACATAGCACAATTAGTTTTTAGAGTTGGCGCGGGCGATCGGCTTTTTCCAAACCGACTCCCACCCGATGCCACCTAAATTAAATCAGGGTAATATCAGTCGCTGTCAAGCCTGGTTTGCCGTTCAGCAGTGCCAGTGTAATGGGTAGTTGGCCCCCAGTACCGTCTTTGTCGTACAGCAAGCGACCTGTAGTACCTTCGTAAACGAGGAACGCATCCCCTGGAGCCGCCCCTGCCGGAGTCAGATCGTTGTTGTAAGTCCCTGTTTCGACCTGTAAGAACGCCTTAGCAGCAGGTCGATTTGGCAGACTATCGTTAAATGGTCGTAACTGGAAGGAATCGTAGTTCAATATCAACTTGTCTTTGCCGACTTCAAAATCACCGATTTGGTCTGGGCTCGTACCCACCGGCGCGCCGTTGGTGCCGACCGTGACGCCCTCGCCGAAGTTGTTGTAGTAGAAGCTGTCATTACCCGAGCCGCCAATCAGCGTGTCTCCACCGGGCCCGCCGCCGAGAGAGTCGTTGCCGTCTCCTCCGATCAAATAGTCGTTCCCAAAGCCGCCCAACAGCGTGTCGTTTCCGCCGCCGGCATCTAAGGTATCGTCCCCGTCAGATGTTGTTCCGGTAGGAAGAATGCTGGGGCCGCCGAACAGTATGTCGTCGCCAGCACCAGTAGTGATGACATCAGTGCCGTTGCTGCCAGAGATGAAGTTGCCACCTAAGGTATCCGTAATGACGTTTGGCGATGTAAAACCGTTAAAGTTGACACCGCTAGCGTAAGAGATGGTGTCGTTACCGTCAAGCGTGCCAATTAATCGATCGCCCGTGCCACCAAAAATGATTCTGTCATCCCCTTCACCGCCGTTCATGAAGTTAATGGCGCCAGCGGTGCTGTTGCCCCACAAGACATCATTGCCCAGGCCGCCGTCGAGAGTAATCCGCGTAGCATTAGTACCTGCGGCGCGGGCATCGATCGTATCGTTGCCATCTCCACCCGTGGCTTGAGTAAAGATGCCGTACAAGCTGTCATTGCCGTCGCCGCCGATCATTGTATCACTCGAAAAAGCTGCCACGATCGTGTCGTTACCCGTGCCGCCGTCGAGGAAGTTCTTACCCGCGAACCCTGGAAATGAACTCGGGGCGCCTTGGCTGGAAATTGCAACCACCGTAGACGACCGGATGAAGTCGTCGCCTGCACCTCCCAGTGCGGTATCCAGCGCAGCAAAAACCGTGATCGTGTCGTTGCCGTCGCCACCGTCTAACAAGTTTTTGCCTTCGCCAGCATTGCCGATCGCGCCGTAGAGAGAATCGTTGCCGCCACCGCCGAGCAAGGTCGTTTTCTCAATGCCGATCGTGATGACGGTGGAACCAAACGGGCTGATTTGGGTAGTGTTGGTAATGACTAAGATGTCGTCGTCTAGATCGCCGGAAAGATAGCTGTTGCTGGCCACACCGTACAGTGTGTCCTTGCCTCTACCGCCGTACAGAGTATCTTTCTGATTGATACCTACAAGGTAGTCGTCGCCCAAGTCTCCCCGCAAGAAGTTGCTGCCTTGATTGCCACCAACGCTGCCGCCGATGGGAATACGGAGGTTGTTAGTGTTAGTGCCGCCGCCTGCGATGAAGAAGCCGATCTGGTCATTGCCCTTGCCGCCGTAGAGGGAGTCTCTTCCCAGCGCGCCTCCCAGCAAAATATCTGCGCCCTGATTACCAAACATGAGGTTAGCATCGACTGTACCTTGGAGCAAGTCATCTCCCGCACCGCCGATCAGGGTCGCATTCCGGCTTTGAGCGATTACGGTGTCATTGCCTGCATCGCCTGACAGCCAAGCCCGCTCCCGCAGGCCTACTAATGAATCTTCGTCGTTGCCGCCGTATAGGGTATCGTTCGGGCCGACGGAAATTAGAGTATCGTTATCGCCTTCGCCAAATATTAAACTGCCGCCGAGGGTAGAACTTGTAATTAAATCCGCCCCCGCTCCGGCATAGATTGTATCCGGGCCCAGTCCCGGAGTATTTAAACTAATTTGATCAGCATTGTCAGTTAACGTTGTCATACAGCTTCACTCCTCTACTTGTTGGTCATCGCTTGTGCGACTACAGACACTGCCTAGAACACCGAATGTTTGGATGCCGCTGTAGTTTAACCTGTTTGCCAGCCGCAAGTCTAGCCTACTGGCGCTAACCCTGTCTAGACTTTCTCCCTCGCGGACTTTTTGCTTGTAAGGCTTTATTTTCAATGTCTCCACCCTTTAATAATCCTTTTCCACAGTCTCTGGTGCTCACGCTCCAGAAGACGCGGCTCATATTCTGAATGTTCCATTCTAGATTGGCGGTCGGGATCGCGTCTGGGGGAGGAAATTCAAGATTAAAAAAGGCCGATCTGGCGATCGCAAAGACAAGGAAAATTGGGAGATTGCTGACAAGGTTGTTTGGCCCTGGGCGGTTTCCCAGGCAGCGCCGTCCTTAAATAATTCTTACCCCGATCGAACTTCGTACTGCTCCGGGTGCTAAAAGTCTACGCCCCGCTTTAGTTCTACGCCCCGATCGCCGTAGTGTTTGTGACAGTATACCTCCGAGTGTACGCTTGCCAAGTCAAAGTAAGCATGGGGTTTGTGGCAGCGCCCGGTGATAATTATTTCTGTATCGCGGGGCTTGCGCAACAGCGCTTCGACGATCGGCTCTACCGGCAGCAGTTCTAAGTCTACTGTGGGATTGAGTTCGTCGAGAATGATCGTTTTATACCAGCCGCTGGCGATCGCCATTTTGGCGATTTCCCAGCCGCGTTCTGCCTCGATGCAGTCTAACTCTTGCTGTTGCCCCCGCCAAACTATAGCATCTCGGCCACACCGCTGGTGGTCTACTAGCTGCGGGTAACTTTGTCGCAAAGCTGCGATCGCCGCATCTTCTGTATAACCCGTGCCGCCTTTGAGCCACTGCACAATTAACACCCGGTGAGATTGGTCTTGACTGATCCCCCTACCTATTGCCTGCAAAGCTTTCCCCAAGGCGCTCGTAGACTTGCCCTTGCCCGATCCTGTGTATATTTCGATACCAGAAATATTATGCTCTGCCGCTGCGGGGTGATAGTGGGGCTTCATTTCAGAGTGCAAGTCGGCAATATCCAGCAAACCTTGGGGGGCTGCTCGGCCTGTGGCGATGACTTCTAAATATTCTGGTTTGTTTTTGAGGGTTTTAACTACTTCGTCTACTGGCAGCAAACCCAAGTCCAATACAGGGTTTAGTTCGTCTAGAACCACGACGGAATACAGCTCGCTGGCGATCGCTCCTTTGGCGATATCCCAGCCTCGCACAGCTTCCGCGCGATCGAAGCGGGTGATTGCTTCGGCCCCAAAATATTCAGCTCTACCGGTGCGCACTTGGTCGATTAAGTGCGGAAATGCCCGTTGCAGGGCTTCTATTGCCCCGTCTTCGTCGTAGGAGCGGCCGGGGCCTTTCAAAAATCGCAGCAACAACACTCGCGTGGGCGAGTCAGAATTGATACCCAGCCCGATCGATCGCAACACTACTCCCAAAGCTGCCTGAGACTTGCCTTTACCTGCGCCGTCGTAGACGTGAATCTGACCCGCGGCGCGTTCCGAACGGGATGAGGCTGTCCGAATACCAATGCCATTCCTTACCATAATCAGCAGTTATTTGAGTCTGTCTCGGGGTGGGTATTCGATCGCGCCCGTTGAATGTTGAATATTTCCGTTCTGTTGGCGGATCTCAAAAGATTATAGGATACAACCTAAACCACCTGATTTTCAGAATGGCGATCGAAGAGGATTAGGGGCTATTAACAGTAGCCCAAATACCTAGATTTACCTATAATTAGAGTATCCAAATTTCTGTAATACACAGTAATACAGCGTAGCATAGCAGACAGACTCATAAGTATTCGCTTTCCTAGCAGAGCTTAAGGCAATTAGCGTGGACACCATCGAACAATGGAAAAAAGCCGGGAAAATTACAGCAATCACAACTGATGGAGGACAGCGCACCTCTATGATACAATCCTGGACATAGACAGAGTTTAATTTAACCAAACATCAAAAATGTCATCCCGATCGTACTGCAAAGCACTACCAACACCGATAGATGAGTTAAACGCACTAGGTAAAACTCAACTAGAGATGTTTCTTGGTGCTTACGCTCCTATATTCAGGAAAGCAGTATGCGAAACTGTAGCATTTATGTTGAGCGATGAAAAGTTCAAGAAATCTCACTGGAACACACATCTACAAACAACCTACGGTGTTAACAAGCGTCACGCCAATGGCATTATTGCCACCGCAAATGGTGAACAAGGTAGTGCTAGAGAATGCAGAAAGTTACAAATCAAAACCTTAGAAGGCAAAGCTAAATCCTCTGACAATTGGCTGAAGCAGGCAGAAAAGAAACTCAAAAATGCTCGCAAATTTTACGCCGTTAAAAATTGGCGTCATAGTAAAAAAGGCTGTGGGTTTCCTTTGTCATCCTCTTTAAAATACCGCCAAACCAACTGGCAAAATTTACGATTTCAGATTCACAACAAAAAGCGTAAACTAGCGAAGTATTTGCAGAAACTTGCCTTGCTCAAAGTTGCTCCAATTAGGGTGAGCGTACCCAAAGGTCAAGTATTTGTAGTTGGTTCTAAAGATGAATCTTTTGGCAATCAAATCTGTCAATGGGATGGCAATAATTTGAAAATCCGAGTCCCAGCCTGTTTAGAGTCTAAGTTTGGTAAAAAATATGTAGAGTCTCAAATTGGTAATTTTCCTCGCAATATTAACCGATTGCCAGCAACAGGATCTAAGACTTGGCACTTCTATTATAAAGCTGGTAAGTGGTGTGTTGCTGTCCAATTCACACCCTCAGAAGTCAAGCAGTTGTCGCGTTCGGTCGATGATGAGTGTATAGGAATTGACATGAATCCTGGTTCAATTGGTTGGGCATACATTAACAATGAAGGTAATCTCAAAGCATCAGGTCAAATCCCATTACCAACTGGATTGCCAAAGGGTAAACAGCAGGCACAAATAGTCAAAGCTTGCTTAGAGTTAGTAGCATTAGCTATCAAGTTTGAATGTCCTATCGTCTGTGAGGAATTAAACTTTACTAGGAAGAAAGAACAACTGAGAGAGCGTAGTACAAAAAACGCTCGGATGCTTTCGGGTTGGGCTTATTCTAAGTTGGATGAATTACTAAGCTCAATACTTTCTGATCGTGGGATTGAGTTGATAACGGTCAATCCTGCTTACACAAGTATTATTGGTTTAGTCAAGTATTTAAGAATGTATGGCTTAGCTAGTGATGAATCTGCGGGTTTAGTAATTGTCCGTCGAGGAATGAGGCCAGGCGAAAAAATACCAGGCTCCTTAACCGCCTTGGCTGGGGTGAACTCAACTAAGCACGAGGAGAGCCTGTGGAACCAACTTAATAAAAAAATCAAGTGTTCCGGGATAATTAATCGTAGGCACGATGATTATACCGTTTCTAACTGGGAGTTCCTGGTCAACCTCGATACTGAGGAAGGGCCAGCGCTAGGAAAGAATGCTTAAGAAACTTATACCGCTGAGTTGATCTAGGTTTACCTAGATTTTTCAAAGCGGCTAAGACCTGCGGCTCTTGATTATTCCCCCTGTGATGTACAATTAAAATCTAACACGGGCTGATATACCTGAATGCTTATGATTGCGAGTGTTTTCCCATTTCGGACTGTTTTGGTGCAAATTTTAATTATGTTTTTGGCGATCGCGATCGAATCGTGGTTTCTGCAAAAACTACTGAAACTCGGCCCCAAAACCAGCGTTGAATATACAGCCATCCTCAATCTCTCTTGCACTTGCGTAGGTTGGTTAGTTTTCTTCTGCATTGAAAGCGTTCTTTCCAAAGATTTGCGAGAACAGCTAATCGGTTATATTTTATTAGGCGGAGGGCAGAATGTTTACCATGCCATAACAATGATAGCTGTCTTGGTATTAGCAGTAACTTTTCTCGCCAAATGGCAGGGATTAGAAATCATACAAAACCTGGTTTCCGGCAATACAAAAGCTTCCAAACCTCAGTTTGTAGGGCCGCCCACCCTCAGCCGCCGTCCTCCCAAAAAGAGTTTTCAAGTAACTACCCAGTTGGGGGCAGTTTTGATCGCCCACACTGTTAGCAATTGCGTTATTTTAACCGTGTTGTTTTTGCAAAGCGTCAATTGAAATCTATGATGAAGCAATTTTTGGATGTCACTCAGCAACTCACTAAGCTGACGAACAACCTTTGGGAAACCAATAAAAAATTCCAAAAGGCGATAATTCCGCCTAAAGTTGTCCACTGGAAGACGCCTTTACTGCTCAGCATCTTTTTAGCTTTGCTGTCGGTGGCGGCAGTCACTGACTGGCCGACGAGAACTCTGATGTTTGATATGAGCTGGTTATTTTTTACACTTTCAATGGGTTTGCTGACCAGCCAGCAACCTTTTGTGATTAAAAAAGTAAGTCTGAGTCCGTGGGTGACAAGCATCTTAATTGGCTTGTGGTTGCTGATCAGGTTGCCGTCGGACAGGAAGGAAATAGCATGGATATCCGGCCCTATTATAGCAGTAGTAATTCTTGCTATCATAGAGATTTGGAAGAGCGAGTCAAAATGGGAAAGAGCTAGGTCGTTGGTGCGCCCTCAGTTTTTGATGATTACCCTCATTCACGTGCTGATTTCCTGTTGGTTTGCATTTCACTTTTTAATTCAAGGTTGGATAGAACAGTATCCGAGCGTTTTATCGCAGGATTTGAGGCAAAGCGATTATGTGGTGACTTTTCAACAGCCAACTATTAATCGCTCCCGAGGAGTTGTCATCCTCAATGCCATGGATAGATACCTGCAAAATGAAGCCCGCACAAAACCGTGGGCGCAGGTAGAGCAAATGTTAATAGATATTGACAACGAGCGATTTTTTCTGAAGAATCAAGCGTTAACAAAAATTGGCGTAGTCCCAGAAGATGCGAGCTGGGAGGTCAAAACTTCGATCGTCCAAGGAGACTCCCGCTATCAGTTACAGATGCAAGCAACTTGGCTGGGTCTGGTGTTTAGACCAGAAATATATTCGTTTACCAAATCTTGCGAGGTGTTCGATATAGGCAATAGGGCGACTGTAACCTGCGACGCTATCAAACGCTCTAAACCTGGACTCAAAAAAGATGGAACAGCGGGAGACAGTCAAGTTTGAGCCTGTCTCTCGCCGTTAGGAGAGTGTCCGAGAGGGAGAGTAATCGTAGGGTGCGTCGCCAGAAAAAATCCCTCGCCTTGCATATCGACTTTTCGAGCAGCGACGCACCTTATACTATTTATAAAAAGTCGTGCTAAACAATGATTGTTGGGCTTGTTTATTAAACCCGAAGTGTAAGGTGCGTCGACATCAGATTGTTGATAGAATTTAGGGATTAAGAATGGCTCCGCACCCTACAAATACCCGAAGTGTAAGGTACGTCTCCATCAGATTGTTGATAGAATTTAGGGATTAAGAAGGGATCTGCACCCTACAAATACTGCCTTAAACTAAAATATGGCTAAAGTTGACCGCGGGTTAATAACTAGATGAATTTGAGAAGAATCTTGACAGTCGCGACTAATGTATTTTGGGAAGTAATTCGCGATCGCATCCTTTACTTAATTATTATTTTTGCTCTGTTGATGGGAGCCTCGGTGCGGTTGATACCGGAATTGGCGGCGACAACCGAAAATAAAATTATCTTAGATATCGGTTTGGCTGCTATGAGCATCCTCGGTATAATAGTCACAGTCTTTGTGGCTACCGGAGTGGTCAACAAAGAAATTGAAAAGCGGACGGTTTACCTGTTAGTTGCCAAACCGATAAGTCGCGCTGAGCTAATTGTGGGGAAGCATTTAGGGCTGTCGGCGGTGCTATTGGTTCTTGTCGCAGCAATGACTGTTATCTATCTGGCTATTCTGAGTTTGAGTCGCATTCCTTACCCTTTGGGTAGCATTTTAATCGCTTCGCTCTTCGTGTGGTTTGAGCTGTGTCTCATGGCTGCTGTCGGGATTTTATTTGGAGTTTTTAGCAGTTCTCTGCTGGCAACTTTACTGACATTTGGCGTTTATTTGATGGGACACTCGACGCGGGATTTAGTGGCTTTGGGTAAGTTAACTAAAAATCCTGGCATTGAACAATTGATGATGGGACTTTATCTGGTTTTGCCGGATTTAGCCCGGTTCAATTTGAGAAATGATGCTGTTTACGGACAAGTACCTTACTTGGCGGGTTTGATTACAGATGCGGGCTACGGTTTGCTGTATGTGGTGCTGCTGCTGTCAATTGCGATTGCCATATTTGCCCGCCGAGAATTTTAAATAGTTCGTAGTGAGAACTTTAGTCTTCGGATTTTGCGGACTAAAGTCCTGACTACGAACCAATTTTATTATCTAATTAGCGCGCTAAGATAAAGACAAGGTTATCGACCGGCAATTTCGACTAAAACTCAAACTTTTATTGGTAAAATGAGGTGACTTATGACTGCTGTAATTCACAAAAGGAAGAAAGAAGAGGGAAGAGGGAAGAAGGGAACCCGAGCGCGATATCCTTTTTTCATCCTTCTTTCTTGATTCTGCTTGATTACTCATCTGTTTGTCACAAAAAGTTGAAATTATGTTAGTGGAAAAACTCCAACAATTAAAAGATATTTTCGCGCAGATGGAACTGGCGCTAATTGCCTACTCTGGCGGAATTGACAGCACTTTGGTGGCAAAAATTGCTTGTGACGTGTTGGGCGATCGCGCTTTGGCTGTGACGGCTGTTTCTCCGTCTCTACTCCCAGAAGATTTAGAAGATGCCCGGATTCAAGCAGCAGAAATTGGCATCGCCCACCAGGAAGTAGAAACTCAGGAAATGGCAAATCCTAATTACACTTCTAACCCGGTTAATCGCTGCTATTTCTGCAAAAGCGAACTGCACGATACTTTGAAACCGCTAGCACTCGCAAAGGGTTATCCTTATGTGGTGGATGGGGTGAATGCTGATGATTTAAAGGATTACCGCCCGGGGATTCAGGCTGCAAAGGAACGGGGCGCGCGATCGCCTTTAGCAGAAGTCGGGATGACTAAATTTGAAGTGCGGCAATTGGCCAAAGAATTGGATTTGCCTTGGTGGGACAAACCGGCTCAACCTTGTTTGAGTTCGCGTTTTCCTTATGGCGAAGAAATCACTGTTGCAAAGTTGCAAAGAGTGGGGCGCGCTGAACGGTATTTGCGGCAGTTGGGACTGAAAAATCTGCGCGTGCGATCGGATGGAGATACGGCGCGAATTGAATTGCCGGCCCAGGAGATTCAAGAGTTTGTATTAAATGCGGATTTGCCTGGATTGGTGGCGGTGTTTCAGCAGTTTGGTTTTGTGTACGCGACTTTGGATTTGGAGGGGTTTCGCAGCGGCAAATTAAATCAGGTTTTGCAACCAGAATTGTTGGGAGCGAAGGGTTGATTAATTATCTTGAAAAAATGTCACTACAACCGTGTGTTCGTCCCGATCGCATTTAACTTGAAAACGGCGCTGAGGATAAAGCGATTTTAGGCGACTTTCCCACATCTGAGCTAATGCTTGTCCCAAATACAATAAATTGTCACTGCTAGCGTTTTCCGCACCGGGGAGAATGTCATCAACGTGCTGGTGGTTCATCACCTGCTCAATTGCAGTGACATCATTCCCTAGCTCGATTTTCCACTGTTCGTAGATTTGACTGTTAAAGGCTTCGGACAAAAAGATGCCGCCTTCATGTTCGACAAAATCTGGCCAGAATAGTTTTGTGAAAGCTATGGCAATTTCAATATTAGCAGATCCAAAAAGATAATCCCAGAGTGAAAAATCATCGCCGTTGGCTTTTTTCCATTGCTGGAAATCGATTAGTTTATCTGCATTCAAGGATATTTGTTTGATGAACATAATTTCTCGGGTATTTCATCCAATCTAGCTGGCCTAACTGTTTTCTCAGCTTGCACGTAAATGTCTCCTGCTGAGTTTTGGTTGTGTTTGTATTCAACGGCGTGAGGTGTCGGCACATTTGCATGAGCCCTTCCTGTCAAGTCTACTCGCTTAATTGCCCGTCCACTGTCATCGTAGACGATATAGCTGGTAATGTTCTTGCCATCCATGCGGTAGAGTAAGTTTTGGGCACTTGCTCCATCTAGAGGAAATCTGCCACTTACCTGGGTTCCGACGGCTATAAGGGTGCTAGCGGGGATGCCAAGTGTCCAGTCCACTGGTTTAGACATATAGCCTTTCTCAGAAAGATGAGGTACTAGAGGTACTTGACGGGCTATGGGCATAGGGCTATGGGCATAGGGCTATGGGCATAGGGCTATGGGCATAGGGCTATGGGCATAGGGCATAGGGCTATCCTCACCACGCTTGAGAACCGCTATATATAAGTCCTAAATTACTTTACGACCTCAGTTTGATATATGTATGGGTGAATAATCTGGGCAACAATATTCGTGACATCGCCCGTGAATTAAAGCAATAGCATAAACTAAAGTAGCAGCAAGAGTAGCAGCAAGTTTTATGAAAGTTAAATTTAGATTGATCTGGGCCATCTTGGCTTTCTTGTTGTTCGCTTACATCCCGTTTCTGGTGTTAGCGGGCCCGCCACCTTCGGGGGATACAGTTAGTTCTGCAATGTGGTGGAAAGTTTCGGTGTACAATCAGGTGCAGCAAATTAAAGACCAGCAATATCAAGGTTGCGTGTGGGGCGATTCTATTTCTTCGGCCCTCGGCGATTCTTTGGGAGAAAAAAACTTTAATTTTGCGATCGGCGGAATGAGTTCTGTTTCGCTGCTAGAACAGCTTAAACTTGTAGTGCCCCAGGGGTTTACCTGCGAAAAATCGATTTTGGCGATCGGCACAAATGATGCTATGTACGGGATTAGCGACGAGCAGTTTGTCAGTAATTTGAAACAGGCGATCGCAATTATGCGATCGATCCGCACCAAACAGATTATTCTGATTCCTGCTTTTTACTCAACTCTTGCCGCCAGCTACAATCCTAAATTTGCCGGAACAATTGCGAGAGTTGACGAAATCAATGTTCTCATCAATAAAGTAGCCGCAGACGAAAATATGACCGTGGAATCTAGCGGCATACAAGCCTTGTTTAAGGAAAAAGCACTGAATGGAGATTTAACAATAGACGGCGTTCACCTCAATCCCAAAGGTTTAGATATATACAGAAAAGTTTTGTTAAATATTTTGAATTAAGCTTGAAAACTCACACTTTCTCTGACATTATATCATCCTAAACTCTTAATTAAAATTCCCCTTCTGCGGACTTGATTTATGTAATTTCAGTGAAGTAGGGTGCGTCAGAAAAATGATATTTTTGCTACTTTCCTCACAATCTCACAACTGAGGCACCACGGAATCAATGGTGCGTCAGAATTAGATTTTTGTGATGATTGACAATTACTAAACTGACGCACCCTAGCGCTAAATATCAAGGAGTAGTTGGCTGAATTTGCTGTGGCTGTAGTTGCTGTAGCTGCTGATTTTGCTGCTGTTGAATTTGAAGTTGCCGATTTTGAAGATCTATCTGTCGCTGTCTGTCTTCGAGTTGCAAGCGTCTGTCTTCAGCTTGCTGCTGTCTGTCTTCAGCTTGTCTCTGTCTTTCTAGCTCTCTGTCTTCACGTTGCTGTTGTCTGTCTTGACGTTGTTCCTGAAGCTGTCTGAGTAGATTCCGCCGCTCGAAATCTCCTCCCATAAATAAGTTCTGAAAAGCGTTGATAGTTGTTTGAAACCCAGTCAACACGCCGCTAACACTGCTGATCCCAGTTGCCACTCCTACGATCGGCTGCAAGAAAGTGGTGATATTGTCTGCGACCCTAGTATAGCCCGATCGCGCTACGAGAATCACATCGTTGTTGCGGAGAGTTGGGTTATTGTCAGGATTCAACCCTTGAGCAAAATCCACATTAATAGTGCGGCGAGTAACAGTACCGTTGGCGTTCAAACGCAGCAGTTCCACCTTGTCTTTTTTAGCCCGCAATTGATTGAAACTACCGGCGGTGAGCAAAGCTTGGTGCAGGGATGTACTGGGTTTAACCTGTAAAGCTCCCGCCCTAATTACTTCCCCCACAATATTGATGCTAATCGCGTTTGGAGAGAAACTCGTACTTCCGAGTTGGGAAATTTCAGCTAAGTCTACAGTAGATGCCGTCGGAATAATGACGCTATCTCCTTCTTGCAGTAAAACATCTTGAGTTGCGTCACCTTTTTGCAGCAAATCCCACAAATTTACCGTGATAGTTTGTTCGTTACCGCCTCTGACTCGGCGGCGGATTTGCACGCGGCGAATGTCAGCTTCTGTTGTGATACCGCCCGCAATTTTGAGTGCTCTAGTGATTGTTGGTAGCCCGACAACGGCCCCTGCTCCTTGTTGTTGTTCAATAGAGACAAAACTCAGATCTGTTTGTTGGTTGGTCGATCGCAAATCCGAAGCAGATACAGTATAAGGCCCTGGCCTGTTGACTTCTCCGACAATTACCACGCCAATTGGTTTAGTAATATCAGCGGAAAAATTAGCACTGGCTCTTTGACGGACTTCTTGGGTATTGAGAGCACTTGCTGTCGGTACAAAAATTGTATCTCCATCTCGGATCGTGACATCTTGGCGCAAATTTCCCGTGTCTAAAAAATCCTGCAAATTAACAGTAATAACTTGCTCTGGCCCGCCTCTGCGGGGACGGCGAATTTGGACGTTTCGCATATCTCCTGCGGATGTCACCCCTTTTGCAAGTTGCAGCATTTCCATCAAAGTTGGGAATTTTACTCCTCCTTCTCTGACTGGATTAATTTTGTAGGAACCCGGACGAGTAACTTCACCTGCAACACCTATATTTAGGGGTCTAGCAAGCATCAGAGTTACGGTGACAACGGGAACATTGATGAAGGGTTCGTATCGCTTGGTAATGACGGTAGCGGCTTGTTGCAGCGTCAACCCTTGAATTGAGACGCTGCGAATGATGGGCAAATTGAGCGTTCCGTCAACTAAGACTTGATATTCTTTGCTAAATTCTGGGACGCCGAAGATATCTAAAGCAATGCGATCGCCCGGGCCTAAAGTATAAGCCGCTTCTGCTGTCAGCGAACCCGAATTGCCGATCGACGGCAAACTCGAACCCGGAGGCGGTGGTGGCGGTACTCTCGGCCTGTTTGGGATCGGAGCGCGTGCAGGAGTTCTGACGGCAGGCAATTGAGCTATACTGGGCAGCGAACCGCTTAGCACCAGGAGTGCTGACAAACTCAGACTTGTAGCGGTTTGAACGTTATGTTTCATCTTTCTTTCCTGGTTGCAGTCTGCCAATGAACGATCGCAATTTAGCTAGTTAATTTTAGTTTATCATAAAACTGGGTTGAAAACCCCGTCCTTATAGGACGGATTTAATTGTAAAACTTTGTGGCACTTGCGAGATATCTTGTACCAAGTAGGCTAGTATAAAGTAGGAGGTAAAGCCCTGCTAGTTTTTGAGTTCAAGACTTACGGAAAATCAAGTCAGTTCACTGCAGTAGATGAAGCAATTCGTACAGCTCAATTTGTTCGCAATAGCTGTTTACGCTATTGGATCGACAACCAGAAAGTGGACAAGTACGATTTGAACAAATACTGTGCTGTCTTGGCTGGTGACTTTCCGTTTGCTGACGAACTCAACTCTCAAGCAAGACAAGCTAGCGCCGAACGAGCATGGTCTGCTATATCCCGATTCTACGACAACTGCAAAAAGGGAACTCCTGGTAAGAAAGGATGTCCACAATTTCAGAAAGATTGTCGCTCTGTTGAGTATAAATCAACTGGATGGAAATTGGCTGACGATCGAAAGTCAATCAAATTTACCGACAAGAAAGGAATTGGGAAATTAAAGCTAAAAGGAACGCGCGACTTACACTTTTACCAAATCAGCCAAATAAAACGGGTTCGATTGGTAAAACGTGCAGATGGTGTATACGTTCAATTTTGCATTGATGTTGACAGAAAAGAAAACACAGAACCCTCTGGGAACAGTATTGGCTTAGACGTGGGGTTAAAGGAATATTACACCGATTCAAACGGGGTAATGGTTGAAAATCCCAAGTTCCTCCGTCAAGGTGAAAAAGTCCTGAAGCGTTCTCAACGTCGAATATCAAGAAAAGTAAAAGGTTCAAAGAATAGAGGCAAAGCTAGACAGATTTCAGGTAAACGCCATCTCAAAACAAGTAGGCAGCGTAAAGACCATGCAATAAAACTTAGCTGGCGTGCGTAGTTCAGTCAAACGACTTGATAGCTTACGAAGATTTGAGAATCAAAAATATGGTTAAAAATCATTGCCTAGCTAAGTCTATTAACGATGCTTCTTGGTATCAGTTCCGTGTCTGGATTGAATACTTTGGCAAGGTATTTGAAAGAGTAACGGTTGCTGTCAACCCAGCACCAGCCAAGAATGCTCGCTTATGCGGTAAAATCGTCAAAAAAACGCTATCCACAAGAACTCATGTTTGTCAATGTGGTTGTGTGATGGATAGAGATTTCAATGCAGCTAGAAATATCCTAAGTCGAGGATTGGGTACGGTAGGGCATACCGGAACCTTTGCATTAAATGCAAGCAACGCTCTCTTGAGAATTGACCTCTACTTTGGTTGGAGAAATCCTACCTGAGCAAGTTGGCTCGTAGATCGAAGAATCCCCGCGCGTTCACGCCGGGGAGTGTCAATTTCCGTTCTGTTCAGTGTAGCCTCGCTGCCCGGGAAAATCCAGAGGTAGAATGATAAAATTTGTGCGATCGCACGCGAGCGATTTTGCACATTGTATGTAAACAAAGTGTAAAGCCCGCCAACGATTCTCGGGATTAAGACCTAGTTCCACCAAATTTTTTATACACAATTCGGTCTACAAATCAACCCGCCAAAGAAAGGAAAGCGAAAAACAGCTCAGATTTGATGTAAAGTATTAAATAATTCTCTATGCGGGACAAAGACAAGTGTCACTAAAATTGGATAAAGTAATTCCCTGGGGACGCTGCTTGGATGAATACATAGGAATGTTTAGCTTGACATCAGGTGACCTCAAGCGAGCAATTCTAGATTGTGCGGGCGGGCCGGCGAGTTTCAATGCCGAAATGACTCGCCAAGGTAAAAAGGTGATTTCTTGCGATCCAGTGTATCAGTTTACGGCGGTGCAAATTGGCGATCGCATCCAAGAAACATATCAAACTGTGATTGACGGTGTTAAAGCCAATGTAGACGGCTACCTCTGGAATAATTTTGAATCGCCGTACCAGCTAGGCGAAGTGCGGATGAAAGCAATGCAGGAATTTTTAGCAGATTTTCCCTCAGGCTTGGAGCAAGGCCGCTACCTGACTGCTGAGCTGCCGATTTTACCTTTTGAGAATGGTCAATTTGATTTAGCTTTGTGCAGCCATTTCTTATTTGCTTATTCTCATCTGCTTTCGGAAGAGGTTCATCTCTTAGCAATTACAGAAATGTGTCGGGTTGCGAAGGAAGTTCGGGTGTTTCCGCTGTTGCAGAGTTTTAGCGGGGAGGAATCTGAGCATTTAAACCCGGTGATTGCCGAATTGAAAAATAGAAATTTTCGTGTGGAAGTTCAAGAGGCTCCCTACGAGTTTCAGAAAGGCGGAAATAAGATGCTGCGAGTTACCAAGTGACTGCTAAATCGCGTCTATATAAACTTTCGTCTGCACAACTCAGGTTGGACGCTGTTGTCGTCCGTGGTAAATTTGCAAAATTAGGACTTCATCGTTTAGGATAGCGTGTAGAACAAAACCAACTTTCCCAAAGGTCACAATTAGTTTCCGCAGACCAGGGGCTTGTTCAACGATCGCGCCTCTTTGTGGATATGTCTGCAAACTTTCTGCTACCTGTACAATCTTTTGAATCGCTTTAACTGCAAGATTGGGGTCAGTTTCAGCGAGGAATTGGCGATGCCGATCGAGTGCTGCTAGGGCTGGGGGAGTCCAAATTACTGAGGGCATGGCAATTCGCGATCGCTTCCTAAACTATCTGCCCATTCCTTAACCCGATCGCCCGAAATGCCTGTCTTGCTTTTCTGGTAATCTTGCAAGGCTGTGAGACTCAGGGCGATCGTTTCCTCTTCGCTGAGGGGTTGAAACTCGTTTGCTGTGTCAATTTCTCCCCACTGATATCCATCGCTTTCCTCGGCAATTTCTGCGATTAAGCGTTCCAAGTCGCTGAGATTACCGTTGGACTGATTCAGCCATGAAAGTACGATCGCCTTAACCGCATCGCTGGGCATGACCTGAATTTTGGCGTGGAGTTGCTTTATAGATTGAGCCATTGGATAATAGAGAGTGACTGATTCAATTATAGCGCAATGTTAAATAGTATCGTTAAATTGCTGTTGGTGTGTTGTTTTTGACCATCTCGTGTTGGTGCGATCAAAGTTGTCAAGCTTTAATTGAGAAGGACTGAATTCCTTACTACAAACGGGATTATTAAAAGTATTTTCACACCTGGAAAAATCAATGATGACTAATGAATGATGACTGATGACCAAGATTTGATATAATTTCCGACACGTCATACAAATTAACAAGAACTAATGTCACAAACAGTCTGGATCGCACGCCACGGAAACCGCATCGACTTCGTTAACCCCGACTGGTTTCTCACCGCAGAACACCGCTATGACCCCCACCTTTCCGAAGACGGTCACGTTCAAGCCAAACAACTCGCAAATCGCCTCAAAGATGAAGGAATTTCTCATATTTTTGCTTCCCCTTTTCTGCGAACTGTCCAAACGGCAAATCACGTTGCCGAAGCTCTCGATTTGTCAATTAAACTAGAGTGGGGAATCTGCGAATGGCTGAATTCTGACTGGATGACAGAAATGCCGGAAACTGAATCTGTCGAGGATTTGTGCAGGCGTTTTCCCAGGATTGATGCTTCGTATAAAGGGGGTATTGCTAGTTATCCCGAAACCGGGGAAGCTTGTCTCAAAAGGGCGGGGGAAACTGCAAAACGCCTCGCGGCTGAGTTTCCCGAGGATATATTATTAGTAGGTCACGGTGCGTCGGTTTTGGGAAGTGCGATCGGGCTAGCGGGCGGTGCAGAAACCGAAATTAATGCTTCTTTGTGCTGTTTGGTGAAAGTGGTGCGGGATGGGGGCGAATGGTCGATCGCACTTAATGGCGATACTTCCCACCTCACGGACACTGAAACCGAGATCCGCTTTAATTAAAGTTGAGATTCGTGCAAAAAATCGCATTATATGGTATGTGTACGGATTGGGTGCGCAGTGCACACCCTAGGTTTATTTGATCTCGATCGCACATTTTAAATCAAAAATCTTAAATAGGTATGGCTGGACACAGTAAATGGGCGAATATTAAACGCCAAAAAGCTAGAGTTGATGCTGTTAAAGGCAAGGTTTTTGCCCGAATATCTCGCGAAATTATTGTCGCCGCCCGCAGCGGAGTTCCCGATCCTGCTGGCAATTTTCAACTGCGGACGGCTATTGAAAAAGCCAAGGCGGCGAGTATTCCTAATGAAAACATAGAAAGGGCGATCGCCAAAGGTGCCGGTTTAGCCGGGGGTAGTTCGGAATTAGAAGCTATTCGCTACGAAGGTTACGGCGTTGGCGGAGTTGCGATTCTGATAGAAGCGCTGACAGACAACCGCAACCGCACGGCGGCTGACTTGCGAGAAGCTTTTAGTAAAAAAGGTGGCAACTTGGGCGAAACTGGTTGTGTGGGCTGGATGTTTGACCAAAAAGGGGTTTGTACGGTACGCGGCCCGATTGATGAGGAAAAATTGTTTGAAGCTTCCCTAGAAGCCGAAGCTGAATCCTACGATTTGATATCAATTGATGAGGATACTGAAGGTGCAGAGGTATTTACAAGTGTGCCTAATTTAGAAAAACTGTCTGATGTTTTGAAACAAACAGGTTTTACAGTTTTGCAGTCAGAAACTCGCTGGATTCCCAGCAATACAGTAGAAATTGACACTCCTGAAAAAGCTCGATCGCTCCTTAAGTTAATGGACGCACTAGAAGATTTAGATGACGTGCAAAGCGTGACAGGAAATTTTGAAATGACCGATGAATTGATGTCTTCGATCATGATGTAAAATCCCCAGGTTCGTAGTGAGGACTTTAGTCCTTCTCAAGTTAGTAGTGAGGACTTTAGTCCTTCTTAGGTTCGTAGTGAGGACTTTAGTCCTTCTCAAGTTCGTAGTGAGGACTTTAGTCCTTCTCAAGTTCGTAGTGAGGACTTTAGTCCTTCTCAAGTTCGTAGTGAGGACTTTAGTCCGCATCAGGTTCGTAGTGAAGACTTTAGTCCGCATCAATGACTAGCAAAATTCGTAGGGTGCGGATACATCGACAATCCTCAATAAAGAGCGACAATCGTAAGAGCGACGCACCTGTTATTTTCAATAACCCAGGAAACAAACCTAATATTTTTCTTGTACTAAGCTTTTTTGTAAATGGTATAAACAAATGCCAAATAACAACGAAATCAACACAGACAGCAACCACTCAGAAGAAGTTCCATCAGCAACCGAAGTAGCAGAAACGAACGATCGATCCAAATCGGATGTGAAGGCTAAACTAGGGAATAAATCCAATTGGTTCGGTTCCGTTTTTGGAGTGGTCTCTGCAAGCGCGAGTGCGGTAGGGAATGCAGCAGGAAGTGCTGGAAGTGCGATCGTTGTTAATACCGCGAGTGCGGTGGGGAATGCAGCAGGAAGTGCTGGAAGTGCGATTGTTAATACGGCGAGTGCGGTGGGGAATGCAGCGGCGAGTGCTGGAAGTGCCGTTTTTGATACCGCGAGTGCGGTGGGGAATGCAGCAGGAAGTGCTGGAAGTGCGATCGTTGTTAATACGGCGAGTGCGGTAGGAAATGCGGCCGCGAGTGCTGGAAGTGCAGCAATGCAAGTTCCCAATTTTTTGGGTTCATCCATCGGTTTGATTTCCCAAAGTCCTATCCTGAAAAAACTGACCCAAAAGTTCAAAATCGACTGGTTAGCTAATGCTATAGATGCTGTTGATGTCGTGAATGCCGAGGCGCAAGTTCGAGAGTTAAAGCGCCAATATCCTCACGAGAAACCCCAAGAGATTGCACATCACTTGATGGTGGAAAAAGCCTTGCTGGCGGCAGGAACTGGCTTGGCTAGCAGTTTAGTCCCCGGCGTGGCTTTGGCTTTGGCTGGCATGGATTTAGCGGCAATGACGGCGTTATCTGCCGAGTTGGTTTATCAAATTGCTGCTGCTTATGGCATGGATTTGCGATCGAGCGATCGCAAAAAAGAAGTTGTCGCTATTTTTGGTTTATCCTTGGGTAGCAATTTAGCGATCGAAGCTGGAGTTACGCTTGTCAGCAATATTCCCTTAGCGGGTGCGGCGATCAATGCTAGCGCCAGTGCGGCAATGATTTACGCGATGGGATACGGTGCTTGTCGGTTTTATGAAGCGCATCTCAATTCCTCGGAAATCGAAACTAAGCTGGAAGATTTACAAGAGGTATTGCAAGCGGAAAGTGAGGAATATTTAGAGAAAGCGATCGCACAAGAAACGGTGATGGATTGGATTTTAGTGTATGTCGTCTATGCCAGCCAAAAATTCACCCGATGGGATGAGTTATTACCGGAATTACAAGCGGCAAATTTAAATCTCAGGACTTTAGCTGAGATTGAAGCTGTGCAAAATAAGTCTAAATTGCTTCCCAAGTTGGATCTTTTACTCGAACAACTCGAACTTGACTTTGCCGAACCACTTTTAAAGCGATGCACTGAGATCGTCGAGGCTGACGGTGAAATTAATGAACAAGAGGGGAAAATTATGCTGACAATTCAACGGGCTATTTTGAGCAAAAGAAAGCAAGCCAAAAAGCCAGCCTAGCAAAGTTTGATCGAAGATGCAGTATCAGCACCCACTGAAACACAAACTGATGTCCAAGTTGCATCACAAACTCCCTCTCGATCTGATGATTCTCCTTCTCCTAATAAGTTGAGTTGAAGTAGGCTGCCAAACTTCAAAAAAATCTTAAAAGTTGCTAAACTATAGCAATCCTCAATCATTTTCAATAACTGGTTCCTTTCGCTCTTGGCGAAAGGAATCGATGTCACCCTTGAAGAGCGTCGCCTGCGAAAAGGTCGGCTCTACCGACTGATCTGCGTTACTTTCGCTCTGCCTGGTAACGAGTAATATGCTGCAAAACTTCAAAAAAATCTTAAAAGTTGCTACGCTATTAGACGTGCAAAAGATTGCTGATTTAATCGATACTGAATCACCAAAAACCGTTGTTCAGGCAAAACGCTATCAAGGAAAAGTGGGAAATTCCGCTGTGCAAGAAGTGGTTAGTGCTGTTAAGTATTATCGGGCGCAGGATGCGATCGCAATTACGAACAGCGAGTTGACGCCAAATGCTCATAAACTGGCTCAAGCGAATGGGGTACAACTCTGGGGACGAGAACAGTTAATTGATTTAGTGATTCGATCTAAAAAATAATGGCTCTAGGATTTACGCATAATATCATGTCCGGTCGATTACCGTAACAAAAACGGTTGGTAGTGCGGACGCCAGGACGCAAAAAGCTGCGGACTTAAGGATCGCGAATTAAATAATTTACACAAGTTTGTGGGATGGGCCAGAAGAACCATCAAATTGTAAGTTATTTAATTCTCATTCCTAAGTCCGCACGCGCGATCGAATATTATTGCAGTCAATCGATCGGATACGATATTCAGAAAGCCTTCATAACCGGGCTTTTTGCGAGGCTGCGGGCGCCAACCTCTGTATTTCGGAAAAAAACCCGGTTTCTGACTAGCCGTGCGTCTTGGCATTATTTGCGGCCTGTCAGCAAATATGTCACCATGTATCCCTTGCCCTTAACTTGAATGGCGCCGCGCTTCTGAAAAGTATATTTATCCTTTAATATTTCGTAGGTTTCGGCGGTGACTTGAATGCAGCCGGTAATCCCGTGGGATTCCATGCGCGAAGCAATATTTACTGTGTCGCCCCAGAGGTCGTAAATAAACTTTTTTAAGCCGATGACGCCGGCAACTACAGGGCCGGTGCTAATCCCGATCCGAATGCTGAATGGTTCCGAATGCTCTAAACTCAGCAGCCGAATTTCGTGCAGCATATCGATCGCCATATTGGCGATCGCCTCCGCATGATCCTCTCGCGACGTAGGTAAACCGCCGACAACCATGTAAGCGTCACCAATAGTCTTAATTTTCTCCAAACCGTGGCGATCGGCCAAATGGTCAAAAGCCGAAAAAATATCGTTGAGCACTTCCACCACCGCAGTCGCTGAAATTCTTGACGAAAGCTCTGTAAACCCCACAATGTCGGCAAACATCACAGTTACTTCCCCAAAACTTTCGGCGATATTGTGCTCGTTGTCCTTCAAACGCAGGGCGATCGCCGCCGGCAAAACATTCAGCAGCAGTTGCTCGGATTTCATTTGTTCGAGTTCCAACTGTTGGTAAGCAGTCTGCAACTGTTCGGCTTGGCGAATTCTTTCTCGGGCTAGCTTTTCGATTTGGGCGGTGCGGCTCAAAGCTGTCAGCATATATGTCACCGGCAGCAGAGTCCACAACATCCCCATCGTCAGAGTTCCCCAAGAACGCCAGTGCTTGCGAGTCCTGCGAATTTCCGGCGTTGCGGACACGTACACAGACCACTGGCGGCCGCTAATTTTTAGCAGCCTTTGACAAGCTGTATACTCCGGGCCTGGATTCTCAAGAATCGGGCAGTTTGACCAGAGATCTCGTTTCGCAGCCACCGATGCGGCCAACACTTGTTGGCTGGAGGATTGGAACAGCACCGCAAATTGCTGAATTTGGCCGTCAGCAGCCTGATTTTTGAGAACAGGGTCGCCCGTGTCCGGTAACAGCGGCGGTGCTTCTTGCTTGTCTGAAGCCTCGCTGGCGAGATAAATGGTGAGGTAGTCGGTATTGCGTCCTTTTAAAGAGGTTTGGAAAATATCTTTGCCTTGAAATACGCCCAGAACAAATCCTTGCAGCAGTTGGCGGCGGGATTCCAGGGCCGTCGGTTTAGTGCTGTTTTCGTAAATCGGAACTATGGCCAAAAGACCCGGTTCCGTGGAATTCCCCTGAGTTAGACCGGCGTAGCTGGTGACAATCATTTCTCCGGTATCGCGCGCGCGATCGCTCGCGGCGCGGATTTCGGGGTGGGAGGCGAGGTCAAAGCCCAATGCTGTCTCGTTTCCGGCTGTTGGTTCGACGTAAAAAGCCGGGAAATATTCGGAACGCTGGCTGGCCTTGCGCAGTTCTCCTCGGGGGCCGCGCTCTGTAATCTCGAAGCTGGAGTCGGTTTCGGTTCTGGCTTTGGCTTCGTAGTTGGCGCGCTCGGAATTGGGGACGCGCGGGGCCCAAGCCAGGAGTTGCAGGCTGGGGTGGACGGATAGGGGACGGCCGACAAACCGCGCAAAAGAGGAACGCTCGACGGCGCTAAAGGCTTTCATGTAGTCGCTGAGGGCGAGAACTGCGTCTAAGTCGGAGTTGAGTTGGCGTTCGATGCCGATCGAAATATCATCGATACGGCGGTGCATTTCGTAGTCGTGGCGCCTGTCTTCCCAGTCCCAAACCAAAGCAAATGCCAGGGCCGACAGTCCCACACCCAAAGCGAGCGTCAACCCGGCTGGAATGTAGCGAGACCAGGATAAAGGTAGTTTTTTCAGCATAATTGCCTAGCGAATAAGGGCAGAAGATGAGCACACCGCGCCAGTGAGATTAATTTCGGCGTCTGAGTGCCGTTAATTCAAAACCCTGATAACTCAAGCACCGACGGCAATTGGCAATTAAAAGTTAGATATTGAAACTTTTAGATTAACTTGCGATCGCTCAGCAGGGAATTTCAATCCAGAATTCCGCTCCCTGTCCGGGCACTGAGATGCACCGCAGACTTCCCCTATGTTTTTCTACCACAATCTGATGGCTGATGGACAATCCCAAGCCTGTGCCCGACCCGACCGGTTTGGTGGTGAAGAAGGGGTCAAACATCCGTTTGCGAACGTCTTCGGTCATTCCCGGGCCGCTGTCGGCGATACAAATGACAATGCGATCGCACTCAGCGAGCTTGCTTTTACTGTTGTTTTTCAACCCGGCTTTTTTCATGAGGGTGCGAATCACGATCGTCCGGGGTTGCTTGTGGTTTTCTAGAGCGTCGATCGCATTGCTGATAATATTTAGAAATACCTGGTTTAACTGCCCCGCACAACAGTAAACTTTAGGAATATTTCCGTATTCTTTAATGATTTCAATCCGGCTTTTATTACTCTTTGGTTCCAGTTTGTGCTGCAAAATTAACAGCGTGCTGTCAATTCCTTCGTGAAGGTCAGCAAACTTCATTTCTGATTCGTCCAGTCGCGAAAAGTTCCGCAGCGACAACACAATTGTACTAATTCTTTCTACTCCTACTTTCATGGAATTTAGCATTTTTGGCAAGTCTTCCTTGAGGAAATCAAACTCGATTTTCAGGCTGGTTTCAGTAATCTGATGAGCAGGGGACGGGTAGTAGTGCTGGTAGAGATTTAACAGTTCTATTAAATCGTTAAAATAGTTGTATGTGTGAGAAATATTACCGTGAATAAAAGTTGCGGGATTGTTGATTTCGTGGGCGATGCCAGCCACCATTTGACCGAGGCTCGACATTTTTTCTGATTGAACTAATTGGATTTGAGCGTGTTGGAGCTGTTCGTAGGCTTCTTGCAATTGGGATGCTTGTTTTCTCAATTGAGATTCAGAAGCTTGGAGTGCTGCTGCGGAAATTTTGCGGTTGGTAATATTTTCAATCATCCCTAATTTGTAAATAGGTTTTCCTTCCCCGTCTCGAATCACAGTAGCTGTCACGTTTACCCAAACAATTGTACCTGTAGCCGCAATTTGGCGGATTTCGATTTGATAGCTCGTAATTTCTCCCCGATCGATCGCAGCAGCAACTTCGAGATTTTTGTGACGATCGGCGGGATGCCCAATTTCTCTAAATGTTTTTCCCAGCAATTCTGCTGCGGTATATCCCAGCATTTCGCAGTAAGTTTTATTGACTCGCACTAACTGGTTATCATCTAAATTGGCTAAGTAGATACCGATGGGTGCATCTTCAAATATTTTGCGAAATAGTTCCTCGCTGGCCCGGACTTTAGCTTCGAGGGCCAGGCGATCGGTGATATCTTCAAAGGTAGACAAAATGCCCACAACATTGCCGTAATTGTCGTGTAAAGGTATTTTATTTGTATCCAGACAGCGCTGGGTGCCGTCGGCTTGCATTTTGGATTCTATGATGTGATATTCTGGGGTGTTGGTTGCCACGATCCGGCGGTCGCAGGCTCGAAACAATTCAGTTTCTTCTGGCTTCCAGGGCATATTGTAGTCGGTGAGACCGGCGATTTCCGTGGGATGATTCAAACCTGCGATTTTGGCAAAGTTTTTGTTGCCTCCGAGGTAAACTGAATCTAGATCTTTCCAGGCGATTAACTGAGGGATGTTGTTGATTACCAACCACAGCATTTTTTGGGAGCTTAGCAGCGCTTCCGTGCGTTCTAGGACGCGCTTTTCAAGTTCTTGATTGGCTTGTTGCAGGGCGATTTTTGACTCGCCCAGGGCGATTTCTGCTAGCTTGCGATCGCTAATATCGATGGTCACGCCCTCCCAAAGTATATCGCCGCTTGGTTGCAGTTCGGGGCGGGCAATGGCGCGAATCCATTTAAGTTTGCCCGATCGCGTGACGATCCGCCCTTCATATTTCCAAGGTTTTAAATTTTTCCCGGAACTTGTGAGTGCTTCTAGCATGGGTTGTAGGTCTTCTTGATGCACCAGCGACCACATTAAATTTGAGTTTTTTTGAACTTTTTCGGGGTCTAATTCGTAGAGTTCCCAACAGCCGGGACTGACATACATGAATTCATTAGTACCGTCGAGATGCTGCAAGTATTGATAAATCATTCCCGGTAGGTTGGCGGCCATTTTTTGGAATCTGGCTTCGCTTTGCCGCAGTGCTGATTCTGCAAGTTTGCGATCGCTAATATCAATTAACAAGCCGTCCCAAATAATCTCACCTTTTTCGCCCTGTTCTGGTCGAGAAGCCCCGCTAACCCACTTGATGCGATCGCCCGGGAAAACTAATCTGCCTTCCCACCGCCAAGGTTCTAGACTTTTAGCTGAGATAGCAACAGTTTCCTGGAAGTTTGGCGCATCGTCTGGATGAAGCATTTCGATCGCAGGAATAGCTGACTTTTGCAGCACTTCTGGTTCTAATTCGTAGAGTTCGCGACAGCCAGAACTAACGTAAGGGAATGACGCAGTACCGTCTGCTGCTAGCTGAAATTGATAAATCATTCCGGGAACGTTGGCTGCTAGTTTTTGCAACCTCGCTTTACTTTGGCGCAGTGCTGTTTCTGCTTCTACGCGATCGGTAATATCATAAAATGCAGATAAAATTGCTGCTTCGCAGTTAAAATTAATCGATCGCATCGACATTTTTACCCAAAAAAAACTGCCGTTTGCTTTCTTGAGACAGATTTGATCGCTGTCGCTAAAGCCGTGCTGTTTGACTAATTCTACTAATTGACGGCGATCGCTCAAATTGGCATAAAAGTTGCTCTTTTTACTACCCACAAGCTTTTGCGAACTCAAACCGAAAGTTTGGCAGAGGGCTGGATTTGCGTACAAAATCGTGCTGTCTTCCAGGCGCGTAATCAGCATGGGAACCGGAGTCGCAGTGGCGATCGCCCGCAATCTTTCTTCACTTTCTTGCAGGGCGGTTTCGGCTGCTACTCTCGCGGTAACATCATTTTGAACTCCGATAAAGTGAGTGAGCTTTCCCTCGCCGTCTAAGACAGGGGAAACGGTTAATTCGTTCCAAAAAGGAGTTTTGTCCTTGCGGTAATTTTTGAGAATTACCTTAATTTCCGTCCCCGATCGCAAACTGCTGCGGAGTCTTTCTAATTCGGCGCGATCCGTATCCGGGCCTTGCAAAAACCGGCAGTTGTGTCCAATGACTTCTTCCCGGGTGTAGCCGGTCAGTTTCTCAAAAGCAGGATTGCAGTAGATAATAGGTATATCAGGCCTGCTAGCATCTGCAATTACGATGCTGTTGCTCGACGCTGCGATCGCCCTTTCTAGGAGAGATATATCAAAAGAGTCTGTGATCATCCGTAGTAATATGCACACTCCCTGGGAGCGGACAGAAAAATAAAAATTTATCGATAGCTGGACGCATTCTGATTTTATTATCTTATTTTAATTTAAGCTGTTACGCATTTTAATTGGAAATTCGGGACGCTGCTCGGAGCAACGTCCCACAAGAGTTTTATTGATTTTTGACACACAATTTCAATGTAGAACAGCTTAGCCTGACAAATTCAGTAGCCCCAAAAAGCCGACGGGGAAATTAAGAGCGAGCGAATGGATGAGCGGGCGAATCAAAGAGCAGGCGAATGGATGAGGAAGAGCGGGCGAATGGAATTCGCACGCCAAACAAACTTTCACCCGCCTGGTGCGGGTTGAAGAGCAGGCGAATGGAATTCGCGCCCATACAACAATACGCTTGGGTTAACGTTTTTTTGTCATGGCGAGCGTCCCGATCGTTGCAATCGCAGCCTATACAAACGTAGGCGTTAGCCTTCGGGAAGGGTAGTCCGCCTCCGCGGTGTAAAGAAAATAACATAATTTTAACCGTCCGATCTTCAACCCGCAGGCGAGTGGGTTTTGTTTTTGTAGACGCGGTTTCAACCGCCGTCTGATCTTGAATATAAAATCGAAAATCGAACATGGTATAACCCTTTTAAATTGACAAGCTGATCCCAGAACCCTGAGCAGTTTTACTTACTTCAATTCTGGCTTGAAAAGCTTCTTTCAGGTGCGGCATATGGGTGACGGTAAGAATGCAGGCGAAGTCAGAGGCGATCGCATTAATCGCAGCAATCAAGCGATCGCACCCTTCAGCATCCTGAGTCCCAAATCCCTCGTCAATAATCAACATTTGCAAAGCCGTACCCGCCCGCTGAGACAGCAATCTCGCCAGCGCCAGCCGAATCGCAAAATTAATCCGAAAAGCTTCGCCGCCCGAGTAAGTTTCATAGGAACGAGTACCGCGAGCATCAGCAATTAAAATGTCTAAAGTGTCAATCAATTTAGTTGCTTTTTTAGAAGCCGCCGCCCGCTGAGTAATAAATTGCACGTGCAACTGATTCGCGCTCAATCTCGACAATATCTGATTAGTTTCAGCTTCCAGTTGAGGCAAAACATTTTCAATCATTAAAGCTTGAATGCCGTTTTTCCCAAAGGCTTGACCCAACTCTTGATAAACTTTGTATTGGCGTTTAGCAACCTGCATTTGCTCTTTTTGAGCTACAAGCTGAACCTGCAAAGCTTCCAGATTTTGCTGCTGCTGCTGGAGCCTTCCCAGACTTCCCAAATGTTGGTCTAGCTGCTGGCGGCGGCGACTGATTTGCTGTTCGATCGCACTTATTTGAGCTGTCGGATCGGGATGTTCTTGCAATTGCTGGTTCATCGCCGAAGTTTGAGCGGTGACAGCTTGCAAATCGCGATCGCGCACGGCGATCGAAGTGGCGATTTCATTAACCCGCTGCTGCACTTGCGGGAATTGCTGAGTTGCCGAGATCAATTTTTCAGCGCGGGCGATCCAAAATTGCGTTTGACGCATTTCGCTGCGGACGTGTTCGTGCTGTTCCAAGTTATAGCCAACTTCCGCAATGTATCTATCTAAAGACAGAATTTGCTGCTGAATTTCCGAGCTATTTTTTTGCTGTTCTAACTGTTGTTGTACGGCGGCTAATTGAGCTTGCAAATCCGGGCGGCGGCTGTGAATTTTATGCAGTTTCTGTTGAGCATCTTTGATTTGAGCTTGCTTAATTTCCGCCCACCGCAAGCGCTTTTCATCGCTGCGGGCGAGAGAGTGACTGCGATCGCTATAATTGAGCTGTTGCAGTTGCTGTTCAATTTGCTGTAGTTCGCCCAAATCATCGGCCGCGTACTCGCCCGTACGCAGCAACCGCTCTATTTCCGCAGCATCTTGACGCATACTTTGCAGTCGAGTTTCGTCTTGGCCCAGGCCATCCAATTGAGCTTGCAAATGGCTGCGGCGTTCCCGCAATTCTTGGTAAGGGGCTAATTGCTCTTCTAGTTCGCGGTATTCATGTCTGAGGACTTGAATTTCGCGCTCGGAGACGGCCAACTGTTCGCGCACAACCCACAGTTGGTTCCAAATTTCCTGCTGTTGGGAGTGATGTTTTGTGACGACCAAATTCCAGTAGTGTTCGTCTAAAGGTCGATCGCACAAAGGACAATTCCCAAAATTTGCATCCTGCAGCATTAAAGGCGAATTCGCTGGCTGAGTTTCCGCAAAATTCGCAGATTTACCTTCAGTTTCGCTAGTTTCTCCTTCATTTTTCCGCAGCAGTTGCAGCTTTTGGTCAATTTCCGCGAGTCTGGTTTGATAGTCGCGGCTTTTAGCTTGCAGGTTTTCCAGAAAGCTGTGCCTTTCTTGGCCTTTTTCGCGGACTCGCTCCTGGTAAACTCGCTTGTTTTCCAACTGCAAAATTTGATTGGCGATGGCCGAGATTTCCTGCTGCAATTGCGGCTGTCGCTGCTGCTGCTGAACTTGCACCTGTCGGTTGATTTCGCCTAAACGGGCGGTTAAGCCGGCGCGGGCACGATCGAGCTTTTGTTGCTTTTGCTGCTGCTGTTGGATCAGCGGCGAAACTTGCAGTTGCAGTTGTTCTAGTTCGTTAAGGCGCGATCGGGCGCCTTGCAACTGCGCGAGTCCTTTTTCAACCTCCGGCTGCTGTTTGAGAACATCTAGAACATCTTTTTCATCCTGTTCTAAGACCTCTAATTGAGCCTGCAATTGCTGAATTTTGTTTTGCAAAAGGCTCAGTTCTTGCCGCTGCTGTTCTTGTAATCTTTGGCGCTGATTTTGGGCTTGTTGGTGAGCCTTAAATTTTACCGATAGCGTCTCTTCAGTGGCTTGCAAGCTGTGGAAATAGGCAATGCCTGCTGTTATTTCATTTTCTTGTTCGAGCAGGGCTTGCAGCTCGTGTTGCTGCTGCTTGGCGGCAGCGAGTTCTTGCTGCAAGCGCCGGCATTCTTGAGAGATATTGTAGTGCTGTTGCTGGTGGCCGGCGAGGAGTTTTTGCCAAGTTTGGCGGTTGTGGTGCTGGAGTTGCAGTTGCTGCAAATGTGCTGTCTCGGCTTGCTGCTGTGAAGAGAGCAAATCGGTTGCTTGCTGCAATTGAGTTTGTTCGGATGCGATCGCCTCTTTTTGTTGCAGTTGCTCTTGTGTTGCGTGCAAACCGTGTTTGATCGCTTCGACTTTGGCTTTAAATTCTCTCGACTTTTCCTTGGCTTGTTCCGATAAAGTGTCGTATTGATCGAGTTTGAGGAGATTGGCTAAAACTTGCTTGCGGTCGATCGGCTTTTTGAGCATAAACTCATCAGCACGCCCCTGCCGCAAATACGCCGAGTTAATAAAAGTATCGTAATCTAGTTTGATATGTTCGAGGATTTTCTGCTGAGTATTTCTCAGGCCCTTGTCTGTGAGCGTGCGAAAATTAAGTTCCTCCTGAGTCTCGGCAGAATTCAAGCTGACTTGAAACTCCAAACTTCCCGATTGGCCGCGCCGGCGGTTGCGAATCACCCGGTAGATTTGGCCGCCCGTGGAGAAAGTAAAATCAACGCGGACATCAATTTCGCCAATATGGATGATATCGTCTTCTGTATCGCTGCGGCAACAGCCCCAAAGTGCCCAGGCGATCGCTTCCAGGAGGGAGGATTTACCAGCACCGTTAGGCCCGCAAATGCAAGCGGTGTGCAGTCCGCGAAAGTCTAAAGCAGCTTCGCGATAGCTGAGAAAATTTTTGAGTGTAAGTTGTATAGGAATCATTTAAGGCCATCGCGCCATACAATCTATCTATAAATAACACTATTTGTGCGCTGTTGCCTAGTTATTCAATCTAGATCCAAAACAATTGTCAGTGCTTCTGCAATTTCTTCCATAATTTTGTCGGAGAGAGTTCCGAGTTGTCGGACAAATCTTTGTTGGGAGATGGAACGGACTTGAAAACAGTCGGCGGCTGAGACTTTAATCAAGCCATTTTCGCCACTTGGTTCTAGTCGAACCATCCAATTTCTCTGTGTATATCGCTCTTTCCAGTCAGTGATGGGGACAATAACTTCAAGCAGTAAAATTCCCACCGTCTCATCGCTGACAATAACTGCGGGACGGGTTTTGCCGATTTCTGCGCCAACAGTAGGCTCAAGTGTAACCAGCCAGATTTCGCCTCTACGCATTAGTTTTTATCCCAGCGTTCAGGTATTCTTCCTCGGATTCAAAATATGGTTCGCTGTCTGGCGACCACAAATCATGTAAAGCACCTCCCGGCATATAATCCTTGACTGCTGCTTCTGCTGCGGCTCTGAGTTGGCGCTTTTTCTCGGCTTTGCGCTGGGCTTTTTGTTCGATTTCTTCGCGCATCATTCGCGAAGCTGTTTCGATGATTTCTAGGCGTTCTTCTGCTGTCAGGTTTTTGAGTGCGGCTAAGATTTCTGTTTTGGTCACGGTTTTTTGGGGTGTTTGGGGAGAAAGTGCGATCCAACCATCATTATATCTTTCGGAAAAATCAATCTCGGCGATCGCAGTTAATTTTTCATCTCATATCGTGTCCGATCGATTAACCGCAATCAGATGAGTTCGTAGTGCCCCGCCCAGAGTCCGCACTCCGGCTGCGGACTCTGGGCGGGGCACTACAAACCGTTTTTGTTCTGGTAATCGACCGGACATGATATCATCCCCAGAATCAGGACACGGCAGTGCCGTTTCCCTACAATAGACAAGATTGCAAAAATATCTAGGACGGGCTTTCTGGCCCATCCCACAAGAAAAAAAAATTGTGGGATGGGCCAGAAAGCCCGTCCGAAAATTTGATTAAAAGAACTTTTGCAATCTTGTCTAATGATTAATCAGGTTAGGCACAGTACGGTGTCCTCGAAACTGCCGTGTCCTCCGATCGCGCGGGAAACGGCAATGTCCTCCAAATTGCTTGTACGGGCGATCGACCTTACGGATAGTTGTTAGGATTTTCAACGATCAAACCCTCACTTATTGCTGCTGAATTCAGCTCCCCATCAGCAGAGACAAAAATCATCGCCGGCAAACTGTTAGCTGTGCAGAGGTTATTTATGCTACAGCCTGTTGCTAGCTGCACAGCATCATAGCCTCGCAATCCGTAGGTTTCAGCTAATGCCATTGCAGAGTTAATAATAGTTTCGGTGAATTATACAACTTGATACTCAGATTGCAGGTCACTCCTGAACTGATTGCACGCTGCTGTAGCATCTGTCGCATTGATGCTTCGGCCGCGCGACCTTCTCGTAATTGCAGCAACAATTTCAACACTTGTTATACCAGCAATAGACAAGATTGCAAAAGTCCTTTTAATCAAATTTTGGAACAGGCTCTCCGGCCTGTTCCACAATAAAAAATGTTTACTCGTTACCAGGAAGAGCCTGGTAAAGCAGATCCGGAGGCTCTGCCGACCTTTGTGCAGCGGAAGCAGAGCAAGAGTTGCTCGATTGCCTCTTAACCAGTTATTGAAACTGATTTAGGATTGCTATATCTACAAAATAAATTGTCATCTAGCGGCGTTCCTCAATAATTGTCTCAGAAACAGGCTTGCCCTGTACCTGAATTAGTCGCCGTTCTGTTTGCAGGTTCCAAGAAGAATGCTTGATTTTTTTGACTAAACCAGAAGTTAACAGCGCTTGATGAAATTTTGTCCGTTGAGCAGTTTGTTCTTTCTCGGCCAGATACAGCACTTTCTAGGTAAGTGAAATACAAAAAATCGGTTTCTGTAGGGGCGGTGCCCCTGTGCCCGCCCTGATTCCTGGTTTCAGGCTAGTACCTCATAAACCGGGGATCTGCTGTATCTCCCAATAGCGCGTTCTAATTGCTGTAGTTCTATGACTTCCAGGTTGTCAAGCTGATTGAGGATTTTGTTGAAGATTCCTTGCGACATAGGATTCTACTTTTTACTAAGGCTAGTTTATAGATTATACAACTAAGGAATGGCAATTTAATAACTTAAGCGACTTGCTTGTTATACCATGCGTGAAAAAATCTTGCTACAATAGAATTGTTGGGCGGAGTGAAACGGAGGGTTGTTTCATCCACCCAATGTGTAAGGTGCGGATCTATTCGACAAGTAGATTAAATTTAGGGATTCTTCTCGTGCGACGCACCCTACGAATACTACTTTTTACTAAGGCTAGTTGATCTATGATACAACTAAGTGTCCTGCGAATTGCCGTGTCCTCGATTGCTTTTGATTTTCCACGATCAAAAAAGGTTGGCTGTATTCCTACAGCCAACCCCGCGCCTATTTAGTTGTCCTGCGTTTGCTCAAACAGCAATACTATCTGACAACATTCGGGAAGGTATAACCGACACCGAGTAACAATCCCACTTCAGCTCCGTCGAGAAAACCAATATTCAGTCCGGCTGTTGCGGTAAAATTGGTCGAAAGTGGGACATCCACACCACCGGAAATCAGGAAGCCAAAATGGCTGTTGTCACCGGTAGAAAATGCTACGCCAGCACCTGCATAAGGAGCAGCAGTAATCACAAAATCATCGCTGACTTCGACAGCATCTTGAGATACAAAATCGTAGGTGACTGGAACTAGAACAGTTAACTTGTCGCGGAACAAAACACTCGGTCTCACTGAGAAATTGTTCGTCAAACCAATTTTGCTAATAATCGCAAATGAAGTTTTACCTAAGGCTGAATCTCCGCCAAAACCAAGATTGCCGCCAATGCCGACGTAGCTGGGCCCAGAACGGGTAGCTCGGCCAGGTCTGACGGTGCTACCGCCCGGTTGAGCCAATATTTGAGGTTTTTCTGAGGCTGTTGCCGGTTTTTCGGCAAGTTTTGGTTGGTTTGTCAGGGCCCAGGCGGAAGTGCTCACAGGATTGCTTAACACTTCTTGTGCTGTTTTGACTTCTTTTTCTTCTTTTGCTGCTGTCAGTTGGGAATTAGGTCGATCGGCAATAATTGAGGTAGGTCGATCGATCTTTTCGGCAATCTCGACCTTTGGCTGCGTTTCTACGCTATTCTCAGCAATTTTAGCTGTTTCTTCCGAGTTTTCTGTCTCCGCAGCAATGGATGTATTTGGCGCAGTTTCAGTCTCCGCAATTTCCGATGTGAGTGCTGTGGATTGTTCCGGTGTCGCCACAGATGCTTCCGAGTTGGCTGCGGGTGCGGAGGCTGCTGGCTCTACCGCTGCTGTTAGTTCGATCGAACTGATAGAATCAATTTTTGTATTGCTAGCCGTTGTTTCTGCATCTGGTTTAACTGCTGAAGTTGCCGCCGGCTCAGAAATTTGGTCAATATTTTGAGCCGCCACATTTGCAGTTGTACCGACATCGAGCAAGTTGCCAGTTTCAGCTTTCGCTGACATGGTACTGCAACAAACAGCTAAAGCTGCAAGATTTATTAACGCAAAAGTAGACTTGGAAAATAGACTATTCATCAGAAAAATGGGTTTGAAACCCCGTCCTTTTAGGACGGCTTTACATCTTAGTTTTAGGTTGGTGTTAGGGGTGGAATTACCCACCCCTGCGAATCTATCTACCGCCGGGCGAACTACTAAATGCCGGGTGCTTTTGCTAGAGAGCACTTTCGCGCCTGACAATTACCGACTGACATTGTTTGTTCGCGATCGGATAACAAGTGGCGATCAGCCCATGTGTATATTTCCCTTCGCTACTGACTATCACAGAGGTTACAGATTAGGGAGGCGTCCAGTAACGTATGAATGGTGTACCACCACCAGATAGTTCAGTTTGGGTTTTTAGCCCGTAAGCTAGACACTGTTTTAGTCCTGAATTAAGAAGGTGGTAAGCCTTCCTCTTTCAAGCCCCATGCCTTGATAGCTGGGGTTAGTGACAAGACACTCCTCAATGAATGGTGTGTTAAAAGTGTAAGTGTTTGAGGGCTCTAGTCGAGACCTTTGCTGAAAAATGACACAAACATGAGTTGTGTTGTTCCTAGATTCGCACTTAACTCTTGAGGAGTCAACTCTCTCTGGTGATTAGATTCAAGAACGGAAGGCTAGTCGATCGGCTAATTTGAATTTACAGTTCGAGCGGCTAAAAATCAATCCTAGGGATGATTTCACTCTCGATGCTGCTTATACCACTTTCAACAAAAAAATGCAACTGTAGACTACCTCAGACTACCTCGAAACCACGAGCTTCATCAGTCATTCCAATTCTGCAAGTCTTTAATCTAAAATCTCAAATCGTATTCAGGGGTCGATCGGGCGCACAGAGCATTCTACAATGCTGTACATGGGGGCGCTGCACTCGCAGCAACAGCCGAAACATCCGGCTGCGTTATGGCGCACCGCATCGAAACGAAGAGACAGCAAGGTTTGACAACTGTTTTGGGAATCCGGGGGTCTAAATTGGGGGAGTTGCGCAGCGGGCGATCGGCTGCTGCACATTCCCTGACAAGTAATGTAGAATAGCACTGATCCGAAAAACAGTTGTAGCTCGAGGGTGTCAAAATTATTAAATATTATTAGAATCCTGTAAAATTGAGTGTTTTATTAGTAGAGTTTAGTCTTCGCTTTAGCTCAGGGTCTGACCATCTAACAACAGCACGCAACTAAACAAGTAAAAAATAAAAAGTATCCGATCTCAACTTGATTTTATGAGCAAAGTTCTAGTCATATTAGGCGAATTGAGCGATCGCGACATCGATTGGATGCTCGCCAACGGCACCCGCACCAAAGTGCCCCCCGGCACCACCCTGATCGTCGAAGGTAAACCATTAGACGCGCTGTACATAGTTCTGGATGGAACTTTGAGCGTTACTGTATCATCTTTGGGCGACAAAGAAATTGGAAAAATCATCTGTGGGGAAGTGTTGGGCGAAATGTCTTTTGTAGACGGGAGGCTTCCTTCTGCTAGCGTCACGGCAATTGATGAGTGCCTCATCCTGTTAATTCCGAGGCGGCTGCTAACTGAAAAACTCGAGCAAGACGTGCTGTTTTCCCTGCGGTTTTATCGGGCGATTACCAAATTTCTGTCGTCGAGACTGCGGGGTACAGTCAAACGATTCGGCGAAGAGACTGATTATTTAATATATCAAGACCCCGACGATCGCGCGAGCGCCCAAAATGTCGAAAATCCCGATTTGGCTCAATCGAGATTTCAATGGCTGTTGCAGCGTTTGAAGGCGAATTGAAGTCAGTTGTCAGTTGTCAGTTGTTAGTTGTCAGTTGTTAGTTGTTAGAAGGAAGAAGTCATTAGTTAGAAGGAAGAGGGAAGAGGGAAAAAATAAGATGACCCGCTTTGCCTCTTTCTGGTTTTTCTACCAATGCCCAATGCCCAATGCCCAATTCCCAATTCCCAATTAAAAAACATATTTTTCAGCGACGCGCCAGTAGCGGGAAAAACGCTTCAAATCAATGTAGCCATCGTAGCGGACAAAGGGATCGGGCTGCAAAACTTCTACTGGGTGCGAGATCCTAATTTCCCGGCAAATATCCTCAAACCGAGGACTGGGACTTTCCGCAGTCACTACTTGATTCGCGCCGGATTCTTTAGCAAAAGCGATAACTTCCGCAGCCACATTGCCACGCCGAATAACTACCGGCAAATCTAGCAAACATTCATAAATAAACACCATTCGTTTGAGACTCAACTGCCATTCATCAATGAGCGCATCGTCCCAAACCCAGATCGCCGGTGCCTCTGGGTGCCCTTGAAAAGCCGGGCCTTGAGGATTTAAACAGTCGCCGTGCAACCAAATAATCGGATTGTTCATAACTTGGGAATCGGTAATTGGTAATTGGGAATTGGTAATTGGGAATCGGTAATTGTAATTGGGAATGTAAAAAAGTTTAATTATTTTTATTGCTTCTTCCCTCTTCCTAATGACAACTGTCACTTGTCTACTGTCACTTGTCTACTGTCACTTGTCTACTGACTTAATTTTTCCTTCCCTTCTGAGGGCGTTGCCAACTTTGAGAGCCGCCCGTGCGATCGACCTTTTCGCCCTGAGGAAACAACTTCCCTTCCAAATATTCGTAAGTTCCCTCAAAATCGCATTGTCCGTACAGAGGACAATCGCGACAATAAACTGACTTAGTGTAACGCTCCAAATTTTCCCGATTAAAAAAATAAGGTTTGTGACTAAAAGTGCTCGCTACCCACTGCCAAGAAAGATTATTACTCGCCGGATCTCCATCTAGCAAGTGTTCCAAAAACCAGCGAGCTCCAGCTTGCCAGCGCACGCGGCGCCAGTGTACCAAATAACTAGCCATCCACATCCGCTGATGGTTGTGCAAATAACCAGTTTCCCGCAACTGGTGGCTGAAGCTGTCGATGCACACTAAACCAGTCGTACCCTCGACCACATCCTGCGGCAGAGTTTCGCTGTAATCTTTGGTAGTGTAACCAGTTTTGTATGGTTCCCGGTCTTCCCAAATCCCTTTGCCCAATTCGGCGTACAGCCTCTGCCAATAATCGCGCCAACCCAACTCGTTGACGAGTTTCACAGCGTCTTCTTGATGCTGCACCTTGGCAAGTACGGCATCCCGGACTTCGGCAAGACTCAAAACGCCGTAGCGCAAATAGGGCGACAATCGCGTTACTGCGCCGTTGAGAAAGTTGCGGGTTGAGGCGTATTTGCTGGGATCGACTTGTTGCAGCAATTGCTCGGCTGCTTTGCGCCCGCCTAGAGTTGGGGCTACGTTGCTATCCCGGATGGCGGTTTGGGGGAACTGTTCGCGCACGTAGGCTATTAATTCGTCGCGGCTGGCAAATTCCCGCTTCATGTCCTGACTCATTGGTTTTTATTAAGCGCCTGCTATTGTTTCTTCATGTTAAAGGTATTTGTTTGGGCGTGCGGGGTCGATCGCCCGGGAATCGCCTTTCAATCCTGATACCGTAAAGTTTGCCTCAACAGTCGATCGTCGGCTGGCAACTAAAATTAGCATTAAAGTTCAGTACACTCAGGGATACATATCATACCAAAATCCTATGGAAACTTTTGAGGCGGACGCTAAACCGATCGCCAGCTTAGCTAATCGACAGCAGCAAGGTACAAAACAACTGGAAAACAGCGAAGTTCAAGAATTCGATCGAGCCATGATGCGCCGCTGCATAGAATTGGCCCGCCGCGCCCTCGGCAAAACCGCACCCAACCCCCTCGTCGGTTCCGTAGTTGTCCGAGACGGTAAGATTGTCGGCGAAGGGTTCCATCCCGGTGCGGGCCAACCTCACGCCGAAGTGTTTGCGCTCCGGGAAGCGGGGGAACTCGCCCAAGGAGCGACTGTTTACGTCAGCCTGGAGCCATGCAACCACTACGGACGGACTCCTCCCTGTTCAGAGGCTTTAATTAAGGCCAAGGTGGCAAAAGTAGTGGCTGGCATGGTCGATCCGAATCCATTGGTAGCCGGAACAGGGCTGGCCCGGTTGCGGGAAGCCGGCATTGAAGTGGTGGCGGGAGTGGAAGGGGAAGCTTGTCAGAAGCTCAACGAGGCTTTCGTACACCGGATTTTGTACCGCCAGCCTTTCGGAATTTTGAAATATGCGATGACTTTGGACGGTAAAATTGCTACCAGTACCGGTCACAGCGCTTGGGTGACGGGCTCCGAGGCTCGGAGCGAGGTGCATCGGGTGCGCGTCGGCTGCGATGCGGTGATTGTTGGGGGAAATACGGTGCGTCTAGACAATCCCCAACTGACAAGCCACCAGCCTGACAGAAACAATCCCCTGCGGGTGGTGATGAGCCGCTCTCTGGATTTGCCGAAGTCGGCTTGGTTGTGGGAAACCTCCGTGGCGGCGACTTTGGTGCTGACTGAGCCTGGGGTTAAGCCGGAATTTCAGGAATTTTTGAGCGCCAAAGGGGTAGAAGTTGTGGAGTTGTCGCCGCTGACGCCGACTAATGTGATGGCTTATTTGTACGATCGATCTTTTATGTCTGTACTGTGGGAGTGCGGCGGCACTTTGGCGGCTAAAGCAATTGCTGAGGGTGCCGTCCAAAAAATTATGGCTTTTATTGCTCCTAAAATTGTCGGCGGCCAAGATGCTCCAACTCCTGTGGGAGATTTGGGCTTTTCTGCAATGACTGATGCTTTAACTTTAGAGCGGGTTTCTTGGCGCGCGGTGGGTGAAGATTGTGTGGTGGAAGGCTATTTTAAAATTAAAGATTGAAAGTTAAAAGCGAGTCTTTTTAGTTTTTAATTTTTAACTTTTAACTCCTTTTATGACTGAAATTCTGATTTGGAGTTTGATGGTGGGCAGTCTCGGCTTGGAGGCTGCGATTCTGGGTGTCTTGGTGAGCCGCGAGCAATTGGCGGCGGCGCAAAAATGCGACGAGGAGGAGGAAGTTTTGACTCTGCACGAATCTCAAGAAGATAATTTTACTGTGCCTGAAAATGCGATCGCAAATGGCAATCCCAAATCCGATAGCAATCCTGATGATTTGACAGTTTGGGAGTACAAGATTGTCCGGGCTAGCAGCGATTTGTTTCGCAATCCGGCGATTTTTCACAAGCTGTGTCAGGAAGAGGCGGAAGTTGGCTGGATTTTGCTCGAAAAGCTCGATGACAGGCGGGTGCGGTTCAAACGTCCGATCGCGCTGCGGGACGCCCCGAGGGCGAATTTACCAGCGTTTGACCCTTATCGCAGTCATTACGGCCCGATGTCGAATGCGATGACATGGGCGGCGGCGATCGTGTTTTTAAGCGCGATCGTGCTTCCTGCTGTTTTGGGCTATGCTTTGGTGTCGGCTACTCTAAGCAGAAGTCGCTCTAATTGGCCCCCGGCTCCTATTCAATCTGTGCCCTCTCCGGGCGGGCCAACAACTAATAATTGATACCAGGGAATTGGAATTGGTAATTGGTAATTGGTAATTGGGAATTGGTAATTTACCGCTGCCGAAGCCTGTTTTATAGCAAGTCTAAATCATTGGTGAACGAGATTTTTTTAACGAACCGCGAAGGCGCGAAGAGCGCTAAGGAAGAGAGGAGAAGAGAAGGGAAGAGAAGGGAAGAGTGTGTGTTCGTTTGAGGGATTTAGGCTTGCTATACATCAATACGCTTGGGTTAGCGCTGTTGATTGCCCGGAGATCCCCCTCGCATCCCCCGGATAGTCGGGGGACTTTGAGGAAGTTCTTGTTCCCCCCTTAAAAAGGGGGGCGCCGGGGGGATCTGGCCGATCGGCTGTCGCGCAAATAAACATTGCATATTCGGGACGCTGCTCAAAGCCATCCCACAAGACTTTGATTATTTCTTGACCTACAGTTTAAATGCAGAACAGCTTATAAAGCGTATTGTGCTATACAGCACTTTCTAGGTAAGTGAAATACAAAAAATCGGTTTCTGTAGGGGCGGTGCCCCTGTGCCCGCCCTGATTCCTGGTTTCAGGCTAGTACCTCATAAACCGGGGATCTGCTATATATACGTTGATTCGATTTTAGGTTTGGGGCGGTATTACTGAGGGAGCGGATAGCAATCTCAAGTTGTAATCTGTATCGCCTTGAAATTGAGAAACGCGGACGAAATAAGTCCCCGCAGGCAAAGCCCCATTGCTGACAATTATTTCAGAATTTGCGCTTAAATTGTTAGATGAAGCAATAATATCGTCTAATCCAACTACGCCGTTGCCGTTGAGATCCTGAATTAATTCTACATCCACATCTGCACTCAAACCGTCTACTGTTGCACTGAAAAGGCTGGGAGTATTCAGGATGAAACTGTAAATATCGGCGGGTTTGGTAGCATTCAAAAAATCGTTGTCAGTTAGACTGTCTGTGAGAACACCTAGGTTTTGGGCTGCGCTCAAATCGTCGGCGGGAGCGGGGAGTGTGCTCAACAGTCCTTCTTGTTGACCGAATTGAATGTAATGGTCGATCGCACTTTTAACTGCACCGCTTCTGACTGCTGCTGGGATCAGCGGATATTTTTCTAGATAAAAGCTGGGATCGAAGAAAACGCTGGGTTTGCGGTTTTCAAATTGACCGGCTTTAAGATAATGCTCAAATGCGGTAAATTGATTTGTTTGGACTGCTGTCTGAACGTCTGGGTTGCTGGTTAGATAGAAACCAACATCGAACAAAGGGTTGGGGTTGCGCCTTTCAAATTGACCGAATTTGATCAAGTGCTGGGCGCCGGAAAATTTATTTTTTTGAGCTGATACTGCTACATCTGTATTGGTGTCTAAATAATAGCTGGCGTCGAACAGGGCATTGGGGTCGCGGTTTTCAAATTGGCCAATTTTTTGGTAGTGATCGAAGGGGGTCGATACCGTGCCTCTGGCGACTGCTACGGCGACATCTGGGTTGTTTTCGAGATAATATTTGCTGTCGAACAGTGTTCTGAGGGTTAGCATTATTAAAACAATCTCTCTATACTTTAGTCGGGAAAGTGCATAATCAAATTCGATCGAGAATCCAGTTTACATCAATTTTTTTGTGAGGGCGTCTCAATTATGGCTAAATCTGCACTGATGGCAATGTTACGCCGCGCTGCGAGTATTGCCCAGAAATCAAGGGAAACGGGCATTCCGGCTGATGAATTGCTGGGGATGCTGGACGATCGCACTCCCAATTTTCCCATATCTCGGCGCCAGTTGCTGCACGGGGGTTTAGCTACTGCGACAGCAGTCGCTGCTGGGACTTTTACCCGGGAGGGAGCTTTTGCTCAGCAGCGCGGGCGATCGCCCATTTTGGTTGTGGGTGCGGGAATTGCGGGTTTGACGGCGGCCTATCGTTTGCGCCAGGGGGGCGTGCGTGCCGATATCATTGAGGCAACTAACCGCGTGGGGGGGAGGATTCGCACAGCTCCTAAGGTGGCTGGAACGCTGATTCCGGTGGATTTGGGGGGAGAATTTATTGACACCGGCCACACTACTTTGATTTCCCTGGCGACGGAATTGGGTTTGCGGGCGAGAGACTTAGTTGACGCGCAGCGGGGATTGGTGAAGGATACTTTTTTCTTTGAAGGACGCCGTTTTTCTCTCCAGCAAATAATCGCGGATTTTGCACCGCTAGCTACTAAAATTAGTTCGGATTTGCAGGCGATCGGAGATAACCTTAGCTATCAAGATTTTACGGAAGCTGCGGAAAAATTGGACAATCTTTCGATCGATCAATATCTAGACCAATCTGATACTAGCACGATTGTCCGGCAGTTGCTCCGCATTGCTTACACGACGGAATTCGGCAGAGATTCCGAGGAACAGTCGGCGTTAAATCTGCTGTTTTTAATCGGTGCTGAACCTGACAGTTTTCAATTGTACGGCAACAGTGACGAGCGCTATCAAATTGATGGCGGCAACAGTCAAATTATTAACGGTTTAGCAGCTAAATTATCTGGTTCGATCGAGGCGGGGACGGTTTTGGAAGCGATTACTCTGTTGTCGGATGGCCGCTATCGGGTAAATTTGCGATCGGGACAAAGCGCGATCGATCGCACTTACGAGCGAGTTTTGTTAACTTTGCCCTTCAGCACTCTGCGAGACGTTAAAATTAACGTACCTTTGCCCCAGCCAAAGCTGCGGGCGATCCAGCAGTTGGGCTACGGTACTAATTCTAAGTTAATTACTGGCTACCGCAGCCGCATTTGGCGGGAACTTTATCGATCGACTGCTTCTGTTTTTACCGATTTAGGATTCCAAAATACCTGGGAAGCTACGCCTTTTGTTCCTACTCCTAACGGTTTAGTTACTGAGTTTACAGGAGGAAAGCAGGGTTTGGCGATCGGTGCGGGAACTCCCGAAGACCAAGCACAAAGATTTTTGAACCAATTTGAAAGAGTTTTCCCCGGAGTTAGAAACTTGAGAACCGGCAAAGCTGTCCGAGCTTTTTGGTCGGGAGAACGTTTTTTAAAAGGTTCTTATTCCTGTTATTTAGTCGGACAGTGGACGCAAATGTACGGCGTAGAAGGCGAGCGATTTGGCAATTTATATTTTGCTGGCGAACACACTTCGCTGGAAAATCAAGGTTACATGGAAGGCGGTTGCGAAACTGGACAAAGAGCGGCTCTTGAAATTTTGGAAGATTTGGGTTTTACAAGTTCTGCTGAGGCTTTGAATACTAGAAGTGCGAGCAGTTTGAACCAGCGCCGTCCCAGTCGGAAAGTTCCCGGAGCGCGGAATCTTCGCAATAGGAAGCCGAGTATTAGATAAGAGAAGTTGAACAAGGTTTGTAGTGAGGACTTTAGTCCTTTCTAAGAAGGACTAAAGTCCTCACTACAAACTAGAAACATATCCGGCATACAACTTATCAAACAATCTCGTCCGGGTTAATTCCCCGAGCGCGCAAATATTCAGCTAGGCGATCGGCTCGTTGACGTTCGCGATCGGCGCGTTCGCGTTCTTGCTCGACTCGTTGTCGTTCTGCTGTTATCTGTTCTACACCCCACAATAGCAGATTTCCTGCTTCATCCCACCAGCGCAACCAATAACCTGTACGCTGTTCTTTTTCCCCTCGCCAAGTTCCCAAATACAAACCAAAATCTGCCATCCAATGGCGACCTTCCTCATCGGGAAATTCTAGTTCATATTTGCCATTTTGCAAGCGATATACTTCCAGCAATCCACTTTCTGGATTGAAAATGATGTAAGTTGGTACTTGCAGAATTTGTTCGTAAAAAAACCACTTTCCGGGAGGAAAAGTACGTTTAACAGAATATTCCCCGCCGTCTGTTTCCGACAAAAATTCGATCACAATAGTCGGGATTTCTCCTTCCAAGTTTGGAGTGTAACTTTTGCGTTCTATTCTCGACTCTGCGGGCAATACCGAAGGTACATAAACCCAATCCGGTGCTTTAATAACTAATTCGCCGTTGACAGTAGCGCAAATCCCAAAGTTGCTAGCAATCAGCATGAGTGGGCCGATTAATCCTCTCAGTTCTAAGATTTCTCGCAGTGCTCCAGCAATTAGCGGTTGACCTGTATTCTCCACTGGTTTTTCTTCTAATTGGAAGTCGTCTGGCAACTTCTCCCAAGTTACGGTCATTGCTACCGTTTTTTGTTTTGGGTTATCTTGAGTCGCGACCATGACTTTAGTTTTTAAAGTTTGATAGCTAATTATAACATACTGTAAGGTGATTTTCGGGCGGGCTAGAAGCCAACCCCACAATAACTTAAATAAACAGGATTGTTAAAATTAGATGTGCGCTAGCTTAGAGAATGGTCAAATTTATGTAAATCATATTGTACAATTAATCTCATAAAATCCCAACGAAAAACATGAATATTTTACATTTAACAGTGATTTTATCAATTTTGCTAATCTCGCAAATTTCACTTCGCCCCGTGCTGGCAGATTCTACAAATAAAAAAAATCAAACTTCACAAATTGACGAACCATTTTGCTACATGAAAACCCCCGACGGCAAAACAGTAGACTTAGGGAAACTTTGCGAAAAACCGCCAACTCCTAAAACCACTCAAACTTGCATTACTGGTGCCAACATGGCGGCAAAAGTATCAATTGCCCAGGCAAATTATGATGGGAATTTTTTGAGCGGTAAAGTGTTCAATCAAGGCTGCAAAACAATCAAGAATGTGAAAGTCAATTATGAAGTTTTGGACGAGTCAGGTAATTTAATTGACAACGGATTTATCAACGCTCAACCAGCTACTATTGCACCCGGAGAGTCAGCAGCCTTTCGGGGCGCAGTTGTCGCGGGGGCTAAGGTACAGGCGACTCATGCAGACGCTCAGGAATGATTGTCGAGTGTTTAGCCGATCGCTGCTATCATATTTTGGCTCAGATATCTCTATGAGTTACGCAATGAGTGACGCAGAGATCCCCCTCGCATCCCCCGAATCGTTGCGGGGACGAAAGAGAATAATCTTGTCCCCCCCGAATCGTTGCGGGGTTAGGGGGGATCTCGGGGTTTGAAAATACCCTATGGGGCTCGAAATGCGTAAATCCCAATCTCTAAAAACAGAACTTGCGAGGGCAAAATATCTTGAAAACTCGATCGACATACTGGCAAATCTTACCCTACCTCCGTCCCCAAAAACAAACCATCGGTAAAGCATTAGCTTGTACCGTAGTCTTTACCATATTTTGGCCGATAATCGCGTGGCTGGTTGGCGAAACAGCCAAATTTATAGGAAAAGGAGATTTACAAGGATTCGCGCAAATTGCGGCACTCAGCGCAGTCATATTTTTGATTCGCGGTACAGCCCAGTACGGTCAAGATACGCTGATGGCAAAAGCAGCCTTGACTATTGCTTTAGAAATCCGCAAAAAAGTCTATTCCCACCTCCAAAAACTCGATATCGGCTACTTTGAAACTGCCAAAACCGGAGATTTATCCTACCGCCTCACAGAAGATATTGACCGGATTGGCGAAGTTGTAAATAAATTTTTTCATCAATTTATTCCTTGTGTTTTGCAGCTAATCGTAGTCATGGGATATATGATTTATCTCAACTGGCAATTAACCTTGGGTGCATTAATTATTGCACCGTTAATGGCTATCTTAATTGGCTGGTTTGGCGAAAGACTTCTCAGTTACTCGCGCCAAAGTCAAAATCGCATTTCTGATTTATCTGCTTTGCTGACAGAAGTATTTAGTGGCATTCGTTTAATCAAAGCATTTGTGGCTGAAGACTACGAAATTGCCCGCTTTGCAGAAGAAGCGGAACAAAACCGCCGCGCGAAGTATTTGTCGGAAAGAGTAAAAGCTCTTCAGTTCGTCGTAGTTGGCTTTCTGGAAGCGATGAGCGTGATTTTGCTGTTTTTCTTGGGAGGTTGGCAAATTGCTCGAGGTAATCTCACTGGTACGCAATTTATCAGTTATATCGCAGGAGTTGCACTTTTAATCGATCCGATCGCAATTACCACTGCAAATTACGGCGATTTTAAGCAGGGAGAGGCTTCTAGCGATCGCATTTTTGAACTTTTGGCCATTCAACCCGCAGTCGTAGAAAAACCAGGGGCGATCGAACTTCCCCACGTTACGGGCAAAGTTGAATATCGCAACATTAATTTTGCCTACGCCCCTCAACCCCCCCTTGATAAGGGGGGGCAAGGGGGGGTGCCGATTTTGCAAAATATGAGTTTGCTGGTGCTTCCCGGAGAAATGATCGCCCTTGTAGGCGCATCCGGTGCGGGGAAAACTACATTAGTAAATTTGCTACCGAGATTCTACGATCCGCAAGCCGGACAGATTTTAATTGACGGTATTGATATTCAAGATGTCACGTTAAATACTTTGCGGCGCCAAATCGGAATCGTACCGCAGGAAACTATTTTATTTTCCGGTACAATTGCTCAAAATATCGCTTTCGGTCAATCTTATTACGAACTGAAAGACGTGCAGAAAGCTGCGGAAATTGCTAACGCTCATCAATTCATTACTGAGTTTCCCGACGGCTATCAAACTTGGGTAGGAGAAAGGGGTGTCAACTTATCTGGCGGACAAAAACAAAGAATTGCGATCGCCCGTGCAGTCTTGCTAGATCCGCGAATTCTCATCCTCGATGAAGCGACATCGGCGCTGGATTCGGAATCGGAAGCTTTGGTACAGGAGGCTTTGGAAAGATTGATGCGCGATCGCACTGTGTTTATTATCGCACACCGTTTGGCGACTGTGCGGAAAGCCGATCGCATATTAGTTCTCGAAAAAGGTAGAGTGATGGAATCGGGGACGCACGAGGAATTGCTCGAAAATGGCGATCGATACGCTCGTTATTACGCCCAGCAATTTAATCAGTAGGGTACGTTATATTATTTTATAGCGAGATGTAGGGGTGAAGCATTTGGGCGACAATTCATGGAGAAAACGCGATATTTTATATCCAAATGCTTCACCCTCCGGCGCGCGAGTGATGTAGGGGTGAAGCATTTGGGCGACAATTCATGGAGAAAACGCGATATTTTATATCCAAATGCTTCACCCTCCGGCGCGCGAGTTCCGATTTTTGGTGGTATTTGGGGTTAGATCGATTCACTTCGGGATAGCTTTGGTTCACGGGTTTGTTTGTGGGGTTTGGGCGAAGCATTCGGATATTTTAATTATGGTTTTTTCTATTAGATTGTCGCCAGAATGCTTCGCCCCTACAGGGATTTGTGTGACACTGAAACAACGCAGTTTCTGATTATTTTATAGCGAGATGTAGGGGTGAAGCATTTGGGCGATAATTCATGAATAAAACGCGATATTTTATGTCCAAATGCTTCACCCTCCGACGCGCGAGTTCCGATTTTTGGTGGTATTTGGGTGATGTGGGATTCACTTCGGGATAGCTTTGGTTGACGGGGTTTATTTGTGGGGTTTGGGCGAAGCATTCGGATATTTTAATTCTGGTTTTTCTATGAGGTTGTCGCCCGAATGCTTCGCCCCTACGGGGATTTGTGTGACACTGAAACAACGCAGTTTCTGATTATTTTATAGCGAGATGTAGGGGTGAAGCATTTGGGCGATAATTCATGAATAAAACGCGATATTTTATGTCCAAATGCTTCACCCTCCGACGCGCGAGTTCCGATTTTTGGTGGTATTTGGGTGATGTGGGATTCACTTCGGGATAGCTTTGGTTGACGGGGTTTATTTGTGGGGTTTGGGCGAAGCATTCGGATATTTTAATTCTGGTTTTTCTATGAGGTTGTCGCCCGAATGCTTCGCCCCTACAACTTTGCGCGGTGGCCGAAACCAAAGAAACCGGGTTTTTGGCCGAATCTGCTGGTCTCAACGCGTCTTCTCAGAAAAAACCCGGTTTCTGACTACCCGCGCGTAAGTCATTTCCAGTTTATTTCCTGCAAGAACTTTGGTTGTAATCCGTATTGCTGACTGCATAGTTTCTCCTTTGCGACGATTAATTTTCCACAGCCCCTAAAGCTTTGAGCGTGGCTTTTTCAACTTCAGTTAAACCCGTAACGCCCGCGATATTCATCCCCTCATAAGGTCTGTCACTTTTCAGTATTTTGAGGCACTCACCAGTCTCAAAATCCCAAATTATAATTGTGCCATCCCGACTGCAAGCAGCAATAATTTTTCCATTTGAACTGAAGGCAACCGAGTTAATTCTACTGGTATGACCTTGCAAAATTTTGAGACATTCACCTGTACGGATGTCCCATATTCTTACCGTTCCATCTACACTTCCACTAACAACTATTTCACTAGAAGAACTAAAGGCAACTGAACGTATCCAATCAGTATGTCCCTGTAAAATTTGGAGGCATTCACCGCTGCGGACATCCCATATTCTTACTGTTCGATCGACACTACCACTAGCAAGTATTTCACCGTTGTGGCTAAAGGCGATCGCGCGTGCCCAACCCGTATGCCCCTGCAAGATTTGGAGGCATTCACCAGTATGGATATCCCACACCCTTACCGTTCCGCCAAAACCTTCACTGGCAAATATCTCGCCCAAAGGACTGAAAGCAGCCGAGTATACAGAATTGTTATGCCCGTCCAACGTTTTGAGGCATTCGCCAGTACCGATATCCCACAGCCTCACCGTTTGTTTATAACCTGCACTCGCCAGTATTTCACCATTTGGACTGAAGGCGATCGATCGTGTTTCATTGCCAAATTCTGGCAAAGTATGGAGGCATTCACCGCTGCCAATATCCCACACCCTCAATGTTTCGTCATAACTGCCGCTAGCAAGCATTTCACCATTTGGACTGAAGGCAACTAAGTGTACCCGAGCGAGATGTCCGTGCAAAATTTGGAGGCACTTACCGCTGCTGACATCCCACAGCTTGACAGTTTGTTCGTCATCGCCGCTAGCAAGTATTTTACCGTTGGGACTGAAGGCGATCGACATTACTTGATTGCTATACCCTTGCAGTGTATTCAAGCATTCACCGCTGTTGATATCCCACAGCCTCAGCGTTTGGTCGTAACTACCGCTAACAAGTATGTCACCCCCAGGATGGAAAGCGACTGACCCTACTTGATTGCTATGCCCTTGCAAAGTATTCAAGCATTCACCGCTGTTGATATCCCATAGTTTTGCTGTGCGATCGTAACTGCCACTGGCGAGTATTTCGCCCGAAGGGCTAAAGGCGATCGACCTTACTTGATCGAAATGTCCCTCCAAAGTTTTGAGACATTCACCAGTACCAATATTCCACAGCTTCACTGTTTTGTCGGCGCTGCCACTAGCAAGTATTTCACCACCAGAATTGAAAGCAACTGAAAACACGTTTTTAGTATGTCCCTCCAATATTTTCAGACATTCACCACTGTTGATATTCCACAGCCTTAATGTTTGGTCACCACTCCCAGTGGCCAACATCTCACCAGCAGGATGGAAAGCCACTGAAAATACAACTTTAGTATGGTATTGCAAAATTTTGCAGCATTCACCCGTGTCAATATCCCATAACCTGATCGTGCGATCGAAACTCCCGCTAGCGAGTATATTTCCATCGGGATTGAACGTGACAGACATTACTGATTCGGTATGTCCCTGCAAAACTTTTAAACATTCACCAGTCTTGACAGTCCATAACTTGATTGTATTTTCATAACTCCCGCTAGCCAGTATCTTACCGTCAGGACTGAAGGCGACGGACTCCACTACGTTGCTATGTCCTTTACAGGTCAATATTTCTCTTCCAGTGCTAGCTTCCCACAATCGAACTACGCCATCAGTATCACCTGTAGCTAACAGTTTGCCATCAGGACTAAATATTACTGACCGAACACCGCCGAAGATTTTAGTAAAATCAGAATTAGCCAAATTAGCTTCAGCAAAGTTGACGCGGCGCAGCGTCGCATTTGTAAAATCTGCACCTAAAATAACTGCACGAGAAAGGTCTTTTGCTTCTAACGCAGTGCGATCGATTTTCACCAACAGCGTCGCCGCATTCCCTCCCACATAACCTACCTCACTTTCAGTTTTTCCCCGCGTTGCTTCCAGAATTTCTAGTAGGGGTGACTTCTCTAAAGCCCCCCTTGTTAAGGGGGGTTGGGGGGATCTATCTTGACTAGCACGATCGCGAGTCCCTCTTTCTAATAGGAATTCGGGGGATCTCTCGTTACTAGCCACGTCACGATCCCCCCCGGCCCCCCTTAACAAGGGGGGGGGAATAACATCCAACATAGGTAACAACAAATCCATCACTGCTTTTGTCAGAGGTGCGTGTCCGAAACTCTGACGGAGTTGCCCTAAATCTTCAGCAACAAATCCCTGCAAAGGCGCAATAAGTTCACCCTTATTTCTCTTCTGGGCTTGCAATCGACAATAATTAGACCAAGCATATTTTTGAGGCGCTGCATTACTATCTAAACAAGACTGTTCCGGCGCCACTAATTCGGTAAAATCTGCCGCCAAAACTCCCAATTCCGCTGCAAATTTATAAGCGACAAAAAACTCCAACAGCGAACGGTGCGCCGGAGTATAATCGCCATCGGCATTGCGGATTAGCATCGTTTGACCCATCATGTCGTAGTGCCAGTGATCTAAGTCTTTTTCCTCTTGCACGACAGAACCAAACAGGCCTCGAATGCGATCGGGAAAACCTCGATAATTGAGGCTCATTTGGTCGGTAGACAGCATTTCCCAAGACAATTCGCACAAGAAATACAGCTTATCTGCTAGCGAAGTAAAAGTGCGTTCGGCTGTGATATCTCTCTCTATCTTCCGCCGCACCGCATACAGATAAATCCGCGACATATCCACTGGTTTTCCGGCTTCAATATCGGGCAATGCTTCCAAAATTAACTCGGTCATCACCGGGCGACGCGCTAAATCCAATAACTGCGGGTTTCCCATCACTTTTTCGACAGTAGCAGCTTCTGTTTGAAATGACAGCGCTTGCCCAATTTGCTCGTCGTTAAATTTCTCTAATTCTAAGACTTCAAATTGGGGAGTTTCGCCTGTTAGAATAGTTGTTGATGCTTGCAGTTCTGCATTGAACAATGCCCGTCCTTCCTTGCCTTCAGGAAAGTGTTCGGTACGGCAAGTGAGGATGACTTTGGCGCCGGGAACCACGGCTTTTGCTAGTTCCCAGAAGTTGTTGATGGTTTCTTGCCGATCGCACTTAGCGGCCATTTCATCAAAACCATCGAAAATCAACAGAAATTTGCCCATGCGATTCAGTTGTTCAAAAGCCGAATAACCCGCCAAAGGTATCTCGTGTTTCCGAAAGAAAAACTCGGAAAATAGCGACTCGACACTTACGGCTTTAGCGTAATCTCGCAACGGAATTACTAACGGCAACCGCGGGCGTTCCAAACCTCGTCTTTGAGCTTCTTTGTAGCGTTGCAGCGCCAGCCAAGCATAGTGCATCGCAAACCAAGTTTTCCCGGTTCCAAATTCTCCTAAAACTGAAATATGTTCTTTTACTGGGTCATCCAACCACAGGTCTATATAACCTTCAATCCAACCATCTCGCCCGTCATAATGACTCACGCCTATCTTGCGCAGAGTATCGGGGTCGATTTCTTCTTTCGTACAAGCTAGCGGCACGTATTTCGTATCAATTCCACGGCTGGTAATTTCTGTTTCCAGCCAATCCAGATAAGCGGTAAAATCGGCATCTTGGTCGAGCAATTCATCGAAGGTATAGCAAGCTAAATGACGGTTTTCTGGTTGATCTACCTCATCCCGCGCGGCGCGACTGATGCGGCGGGCGGTGACTAACCAGCCTTCATCGGTGCGCTGTTTTTCCACCGACTCGCGCAAGGCTGAGATGTCTCTGAGTCCCGCTTCTCCGGCAATTCCGCGCACTAAAATGCGATCGTACTTTTTGCGTCTCACCGGAACATCGATAATCCATTCAAAATAGTTATCTTCCCAGATTTGATAGGTTTCAAACTGATAATTTAATGTTTCAAACCAACCGCGAACTTGTTGTGATAAAATGAAAGCTTGAGACTTTTGAATATTCGTTGATGTTGCTGCCGGAAGTGCGGGAGCATCTTCGGATTCCAACCGCGCAAATTCGGTGCGAATTCCTTCCAGCGTGGGGAGGCGTTCGATGCGATCGAGTACCATAGATAGGCGTTTTTGCAAAGAGGCGATCGCATTTCCCACCATCACATCACCCAGCGTCCGCGTCCGCTTGGCGACTTCCATAAACACGGCCGCAAATGCCATAAACTCCCGCCTGGGGTCAATCCCTAAATCTCGAAGTTCTTTGCCCAAAGCAGACTGGTTGAGAAAGTCATCGCCTGCTTGAATTAAAATGGCTGGGCTATCGGACTCGAAAGCTTTGCGAAAAGCTGATTCAATCTCTTTTTGGCGAAACAGTTCTAAAATTTGTTTAGGTTTGCCAGCGCCGTACTCGACTAAAGTATAAACGTAAACTCCGCTAAAATCTGCTGGCGGAGAATCCGGGTCAAGGTTAAATCTTTTTAATAATTTGATGACTGTTTCGTTGCGCTGAAACTTGTCTTTGATGGTGCCGAAGGGAATGGCTGTCAGGAGGCTGATAACTAAGTCGAGACTAATTGGGATCATTTAGGCTTTCCTGTTTTTCCGTGAAAGTAACGCTCAAATCTAGAATCGGTAGGCTGTGTCCCTGAAATGCGTTGCGGGCGATCGCACATTGCTCTAATTTTATGTTAACGCATGAGCCAACAGTCGCGCACCGACAGTCCGAGATTTTCACAATCCGAGATTTGCCATATTCCAACAGCAATTCGATCGTCCGAGATTTGCCAGATCCCGACAGCAATTCGATCGTCCGAGATTTGCCAGATCCCGACAGCAATTCGATCGTCCGAGATTTGCCAGATCCCGACTGTCCGACAGGGGTTTTTAACCCCTGTCTCATAGCGAAAGTCCTCGCTATGAGGACTATGGAATCGTATTTTATTTAGTCATTTGATTCGGCTGAAATATTGCAGGATATTTAATAACATTATTTCTTAAGTCTTGACTCATAACTAGGAGTATTATGAATAAATTCTTCAGTCCTCATAGCGAGGACTTGAGCTTTGAGGCGGGGGTTTCAACCCCTGCCGGACTGTCCTGTGCGAATATTGTGCTGTTGGAATATCACAACAAATATTAGCATTTTTCCCGAGATATGACCACAATAAAATACAGCAAAAACCGACATAAATTGTAGTAAAATTAGCTCTCATTTTAGTAGCTATCTCGTGAATGGAAAAGTTAAAATATAGATAACTTACAAATAAATCTTGCTATCTATGAAAATACAATCTTCCGTCTTAGTCCACCTCGGATTTGGCAAATATGTACGCTCCGATCGAGTAACAGCAGTAATCCCAATTGAAGAAGAACGCGGCCCGGGCCGGCGCACTTTCGTGCACGTAGACGGCGAAGCAGACCCGATCGTTGCTTCCCGCGCCGAAGATACAATTGTTCGCGATTTGGTGCAGGAACCGCGCGAAATTACTCAAGCTCGCCAGCAACAAGAAATCCTCCAAGATTTGCTGGCAGATTTGAACAATGTTAACGTCACTGTGCGCCGGATCAGCCGCGATGAAGGCGGACTCGACCTCGAACGTTTGGAACGCCGGATTCGCCAAATCTTAGACGCTTAAAAATTAAAGACCGCCCGCGCGGTCTTTCTAATTTAGTCCTGGACTCACCGATACCTCAGAAACCGGGTTTCTTCCTAAATTTCTTGTTCCTGTCCGCAAATCTTTCCTATAAACTGGTACCAGCAATACAAAAGGTTTGTAGTGAGGACTTTAGTCCTTATGAAGGAGCGGACTAAAGTCCTCACTACAAACCAATTTTAGTACAGTCATTTGACCGGACATGATATCATGTGATTGTTGGTCTCGCAGAAAGCTTTAACTTAAAGGTTTCATGGTAACTTCAATATCCGCTAAACCTGTGAGTTTTTCCACGGGTACCTCTTCTTCAACTCGCGGTATGAAAATAGTTAAACCTCCCGGAATGCACTCAATAGAAAGCGGAGTCATACCGACAATTTCCCCGTCTACAACCACTTTTTGAGGCGGATCGGCACTGATTTTTACTTTTTTGGCGCGCAAATAACCGATGTCGTCGCGATCGGTAGGATTGCCGCTCAACGCTGTTTGCAAGAGGTGATAAGAAGCTGCGATCGCCCCTGCTTTATTTTGAGGCGCCACCAGCGTCACGTCCAGCAAGCCGTCATCGAAAATAATCCCCGCCGGGCCTTGAGCTAAAATCGATGTAGGCGGCGCTGCATTCGCCACTGTCACGGCCACAGCAGTAACGGTGATGATTTTATCTTCGGTTTCGATTTCGGCTTCAAATCTTTCTAAATTGTTTAACTGTTTGATTCCCGAGAGAATGTAGGCCAGCATTCCCCAGCGATTCTTCATTTCGCGATCGGCTAATTCGACAGTTTCCGCCTCAAAACCCACTCCAGCCAACAAAACCATCGGCATTTTACCGTTGCACATCCCCGCATCCACCACCCGCGTCAACCCTCCCAAAATAGTTTCGCAAGCGGTTTGAATTGTATTGGGAATATCCAAAGCATTAGCAAAAGCATTAGCAGTTCCCCGCGAAATAATTCCTAAAGGAATATTTGTACCGACAATCGCCCCCGCAACAGCAGATAATGTGCCGTCGCCCCCGGAGGCAATAATTTCCTCAACTCCTCTAGCAACTGCTTCGCGGGCGAGTCGATCTGCGTCTATTTCTGGTGTTGTCAGCCGAATATCTAAGTCAATAAACTGCTCTAAAAGTTCTTGAATTGTCGCTAAGTCTTGGTCGGGGTCGCTGTTGCCGGCGACGGGATTGAAAATTAGACAGGCTGAACGTTTCATAGTTGGTAATGGGTAATGGGTATATTATGTCTGGGAAACAGAAATTGGTTCGTAGTGAGGACTTCAGTCCTTCTTTTTCCGAGGACTAAAGTCCCCACTACGAACCAAGGGCGAGATTGGTTCGTAGTGAGGACTTTAGTCCTTCTTTTTCCGAGGACTAAAGTCCCCACTACGAACCTAGAGCGAGATTGGTTCGTAGTGAGGACTTTAGTCCTTCTTTTTCCGAGGACTAAAGTCCCCACTACGAACCTAGAGCGAGATTGGTTCGTAGTGAGGACTTTAGTCCTTCTTTTTCCGAGGACTAAAGTCCCCACTACGAACCTGGAAAAGTGCAGTATTTATGCTAGGGAGTTAGATTAAGACTTGACAAAAGTCCACTCTAACACTTGGCGCGGAGCTTTGTGCAGCGCTTCCTTAATTTCCTGGTTGCTGTCAAACTTAACTCGATCTAAATGGCACGCTTCGACGTTCACAGTAAACTTATCGTCTTCAAAAGGCCAAGGAGTTACTGTCACGAGTTCGTTGCTGTTCTGTACAATATCGTAGCGTTTGCCGTCCGGGCCGACACTAATTTCTAAAGCTCGTTCTCCCGCAGGTAACTCGCGACTGCAAAGAATCAATGATAGCCGATCGCACCACTGGAAAAAAGCATAAGCTGATTCTGCGTCTTCCTTAGAAATCTTCAACTCTTCGCGCCATTTTTTTTGATTTTCGAGCTGTTCGTCCAGAAATTCGTCGAGTTCCTTCGACTCTCCCCGCTTTCCTTCATTCAGATAGCTCATGTGCATAGAAATCAGCATTGCTACCCACCGCCCGCGATATAGAGAATTCTGCGTCATCGCTTTAATTTTCGGCAGAGAAGTTTCCGTCTGCAAGGTAAAATCTAAGGGCGCGCCCGCTTCAGTCAAGATATCTTCTTCCCACTCTTTCTCTAAATCGTCGTGGTGGGAAATCGCGGCGATGGTTTCGTAGAGGCGAACCGGAGATTTCGAGCGCTTCCACTGTCCGCCCAGTTGGGCGGCGAGCAAAGCGTGGGCGCGGTGATAAATAATTTCCCAGCCGGTTGCGGTTAAGTTAGCAATCATGGAATTTTGAGCTTGAATTAAGTTGATGAGTGTAAAGATTGAAGGTTTCTGTGTTTGACACAGAATTTTTTGAGTTGAAAACTCAGGAATTAAGCCGTTGGCTTTGGGAAAACACTATTTGGTTTGTAGTGAGGAATGCGAGTCCTTCTCAATTTTTGCGGACTGAAGTCCTCACTACGAACCTACGGAGGAATGCAAGTCCTTCTCAATTTTTGCGGACTGAAGTCCTCACTACAAACCTAGAGATGAAGTTAAATCACAAAGGGTTCGATCGCGATTTCCTGCCATTTCCCCTCAAATCGTTCGACAACCAAAGGTCTGACTCTGAACTTCGGGGGAGTCCCGTCAAGAACATCAATCCGCAAACACGAATAAGGGCGACGTTTGTGGGAACCTTCGCCGCTGCGCCCGACAAATAGCAAAGATTCTGCTATCCGCCGGCTGGCTGTGGAGGAACCCGACTCCCGCGCCAACCGATAAGCTTCCGGGCTCGATGGTTCCTGCAAGATCGGCCCTTCCGGGCGCTGGCGCCGCAGGCTGTGCCCGCTTCCCCCGCAGACAATCCAATTAATCCCCGAGTCACCATGTCCGGTATCCCCAGTGCGTAGGTATTCCAAACAGTGCGCGTGGCCTGTGAGTACCAAATCTACTAGCGATCGCCCCCGCGCCACTTCCCCAACTGCATCGCCCACTGCGTCGAGTACCTCCCGCAACCGCAACCGCACGGCCAAAGTTTGAGCTTGATTCCACTTGGTCGCCTCGGTGACGTAGGGGGGATGGTGGAAGTACAAGACTCGCCCCCGCACCCCTGTATCGTCCCAAGATGCAATCAATCTTTGTTTGAGCCATTCGAGTTGTTCCACGTCTGTGGAGGCCGTTCTGTCGGGCGACAGTTGTTTGTCGATATCTATCAGCATTTCGTCAACTTGCTCTAATTTGGCGCGCAAGTCGTCTAGCTGTTCGGCTTCTTCGGGAATTTCGGGGTTTAGCCGATCGGACATTTCGAGCATTGCCAATTTTTCTTGTTCCAACTTTTGCCTGTCGAGTTCCAAATTTTGGCGCCGAATGTCGCCCTGTTTGGTTTTCGGGATCGGCAACGGTTCGTTAAAGGTATTGGAGTCGAGGGCGAAAAAGTCGATACCCCCGCTGCGAAACGTGTAATAGCGGTTGGGTAAGCGGGTAAAGCGTCCGGGTTGGTAGCGGATGCAGCGGCCTGTGCTGGTGCTGGCGGTGTAGTGGGCGTCTAGGTGGCGATCGAGTTCTCCGGGCAGCTTGTGAGCTTTTAGGTAGTCCAGAAACGCTTTAGCGTAGGCATTGCCGATCTCCGAACCGTGCCACCCCACATCGAGATCCAACTTGGAACCTAACAGCCTCCGCAGCGGCAAAGCTGTCGCCGAAAGGATGCCGTAGAAGATCGGTAAGTCGTAGTAGTCGTGGTTTCCCGGTACTGGCAAAAACGGAAATTTGAACACCATGCGATCGTAAGCAATCCGAGATGGTTGCTCGCCGCCGACGATAAATTCTCGGTAGGGCCGAATAAAGTTTTGCAAGTAATATTCGCTCGAACCCACGAGATAAACTACATCACCCGTGTGGAGGAGAAAACGGCAACTTTGGCGTTCCGAGAGCATCTGTTCGGCAACCTGTCGCTGGGGGTTGTGGCCGCGGTGGTTGCCCGTGCCGCTGTCGCCTGCAACTAAAAATGAAAACTCCGGAGTGTCGGCGGTTCGATCGTCCAAAACCATCCGAGTTTGGTCAATTCCCCGATCGGCGATCGACTTTTCTTCCCACCGCACCCGCTCGTTCATTTTGCGGATTTTGACTGTTATTCGCGGGTCGGACACGAATTTCACGCCACCTAGTCTCCCAAATTGCTCAGTTCCTAGTTCATATTGCAGCGAACGCACGGGTTTTTACCTCTGTCTAAAAGCTGAACATCGCCAAAGATACCAGTTTGAAAAGAGAATGCAACTGCTGCTTTGTCAGCTCCAAATCCTTACGCAGTCAGTCATCCCCAATCTCCCCTCGAAAAATGGAAAATGGAAAATCTCAAAATCTTCTGATATCCACTACCATTGCTCGTATTCTCAACTCGCTTCTGATATTCAACTATTGTCAAAAAAGTCTTGTCAAAAAAGCATCCTGACCCGAAAGCGACAGCGATACTTAATGTCAGGTGTAATTGATGATACCGATCGCCCAAGTTCTGCGAATCGCCGCCAAATTTTGATTTTTTAATGAGCCTGTTTCTGGCTCTGGCTCTGGCTCTCTGGCTCTCTCCCCCTCTCCCCCTCTCCCCACACTCTGCAATTTTTAACTCACGAGCCATGGCACGATCGCAGCGCGTTTTGATACCATTCAATCAAGCCCAAGACAATCAGGGAATGTAGTGGAGGTGCCTAAATGGAGCTTTTCGGAGAACAAAAACGGTGTTTGGATGCTTTGGTAGCGTCGATCGAGCAATTGGGAGGTCGAATAGACATTCCGAAGCTGGAGCAGATAGCAGAGCTGATCATTCAAACGATGAGAGGGCCCTGGCGCTACTTTCACACGTCGGAACACATTTTTGAGGTCGGGGGGTCAGTCGATCCGATCGAGGTGCTGGCTGCGCTGTTTCACGACCTCGTGTACGTCCAAGTCGATCAGGGCGTAAGTTTCAATATAAGCAGCGCCCTTTGTCCCTTTGTCAAAGAAGTGCGATCGCAGTTAGTGATTAGAGATGAAACCGAACTGCACGACGATGCCATGTATCACCTCGTGGCCTGTGTCTTTGGATTTGTTCCAGGTAAAATTCTCTCTCCCTTTGCCGGCCAGAACGAATTCTTGAGTGCCGTGATTGCTGCCAAATGTTTGGAGCCTTTTTTGCCAGCAAGTACGATCGCCGAAATTGCCGCTTGCATCGAAGCTACGATTCCTTTTCGTCCGATTTCGGCCAGCGGTTTGAGTGCGATCGAACTTTTGCACCAGCGCTTGGTAAGTGTAAATCGCGATTTTGATTTCGGATGGACTGATGCCGAAACAGCAGAAATTGTCAAGCGTTCTGTGAGGTTAGCAAATCGGGATGTAGAGAATTTTGCCTCTCCAAATTCCTCTAACTTCTTAGACAATACCTGGAACTTGATGCCGGAAACCAACCACGAATTGAGCAATGTCAATTCCTATACAGTTGCCGGATACCGCAAATCTCTGCAAAAAATGGAAGGATTTTTAAACTTCCTCAAACCCGAACTGGTTTTCCAGCAGTTTATGCAAGAGCCGGACGATGAAACCTACGCTCACATGATTGCCCAAACCAGGAAAAATATCGCAGTTGCTAAACTATATCTGGGTATCAAACTAATTACCATTGCCATTTTAGAAGCTCTTTCCTACCGTTTGGGTCGCGACATTCCGCTGTCAACGATGATGGGAGAATTGCGCGCACCAGGATTTAAAACATCGGTTTTGGAAGATTACTTGCCCAACAGACAGATCGCTTACCCCTTAGAAAGTCAGTTAGAAAAAGAGGTTTTAGATTTGTTAGCAATCGGACGCAATCAAGAATCTCCCTATGATATTAAAAACTCCCCCGTTGCTACGTTTATTATCAAATCTATCGGCTTTGCGGAAACAGAAAACTTTTTGAAGAAAGCTCAAGAGTTTTTTGCAGGTCATATTTCGTCGGAAGAGTTTCTGTCTTACTGCGCTCCCGATGTCATAGACACCATCTCCTCCGGGGTTATGAAACTCTTTGAGAGCAGGAAGATGGCTTTAGGAAAAGTTAAGTTAGCTCACCAAACTGTTTCTTAGGATATGTTGGGAAAATCAGGACTTACGCAGAAGCTAATTTGGTAGGGTAGACCTTACCGCTATAATTCCCGCGTAAAAACACTTTTTGCGTAAGTCCTGATTAATAAAAAGAGGACTCAAGTCCTCACGATCAAACCAGCTTTATGACAGGAAATTAACCAGGAAATTAACCGGGTCTTAGCATTACGGGAGACTGAGTTTTTTATTCTTTTCTTTCAATGATAATCGTCATGTGAGCGACTAATGCACCGATCGCTCCTACCGCTGCAATCACTGGAAACAAAGCGGCACTGATGACTCCGCCGACTACTCCCACCGTCAGAGGAACTTCTACTAAAATCCGTCCCTCTTCGTTTTTGAGAATCAGGCGCCGGATATTGCCTTCGTGAATCAGCTCTTTAACTTTAGCAACCAAATCCTCGCCGTTAATCTTCAACTCCTCAACGCTAACTTTGTCCTGAGTATAAGCAGGGGTTTCTAAAGGAGTCGCGTCAAATTTAACTTCAGTAACTTTTTGGGCAGAAACTTTTCCAGATACAGGTATTGATTCGAGTTCTCTTGCCCCGACTGGTTCTTGTAGGCGATCTGTAGGTGTGTCCATTTTTTGTTCTCCTTTTGGATAAAAGTATTTTTGTATAGAATTATTTAAAAAGATAACACGCAACTTTTGTCGCTCAATCATACTTTTGGGTGATATTACTGCTGCTGTCGTGCTTTTTTCTGTTCATTTTTGACAGCTAGATCCCAAAATCCGTCCTCCGCTGGCTCGATTGTCCCGACAGGAAGAAGCAATAAGTAGAAACTCTCCCTCTCTCCCCCTCTCTACCCCTCTCTCTGCTTGTGCCGCTTAGTTAACTGTCTGCATATCGCCCTCGCAGCGCCCCAGCCTTGAAAAACCTCCGATCGCTACAGCCACAGGATTAGAGCTACTTTCACGCCTTGAGATATTCAGACTCAACAGATGTACAGGTTGAAATACTGACATTTTACTGAAAGTGCGATCGCCCCGCCGTGTATAGATTTAACACATCTAGTTCGGCAAACCGCACATGGAAATCGTTATTTGCTTCCCTCAAATTAGAGTTCAATCCACCTCAGTTAAATCTGCTCCTAAAAAAGCCACCCCCGAGGTTCCTCCCATCAACATCTTAGAGTTTTTAATGAGAATTGCTTAAAATAAAGGGGAAGCAGAAGTAATTATGATCGAAATATTATCGAAAGCAAACCAATTATCTCAAATTGAAGTTGAGCTTGGCGCCAAATCGGCTAAAATAGAATTTCTTCCTTCTGCTTCCCCTTTATTTCCCGTGTCAGATTTGCCAGCGACAGAATTTTCATATCAAGTTGGTGGCAGTTTGCAGGCGAATGCTCTTAGCTACGTCACCAGAGCAGCAGATAGCGAACTTTACGACTCGTTAAAAGCAGGTGATTTTTGCTACGTGCTCACCTCCCGACAAATGGGAAAATCGAGTCTGCGGGTGCAAACAGCGCGCCGCTTGCAAGCAGAAAATATTGCCTGCTCAATTGTTGACATTACAGGAATTGGCACGGCCCAAATAACTCCCGTCCAGTGGTACGCAGGTTTTACAGCCACTCTCGCCAATAGCTTTAAAATTAAAATGAATGTCAAGACTTGGTGGCGCGATCGCGAACACTTGCCGCCAGTCGTCAGATTAAATGAATTTATCGAACAGGTATTGCTTCCTGCGAGCGATCGCAATATCGTAATTTTTATCGACGAAATTGACAGCATTCTCTCCCTGAACTTCTCCAGCGACGACTTTTTTGCCTGGGTGCGCCGCTGCTACAACAAACGCGCCGAAAATCCCGAGTACAACCGCCTGACTTTTGCCTTATTTGGAGTAGCGACTCCTCAAGATTTGATCTCTGACAAAACCAGAACTCCGTTTAATATCGGCCGCGCCATTGAACTCAAAGGATTCGATCTTGCCGAAGCCACACCTTTAGCTCGAGGATGGGGCGAAACAATAGATAATTCCCAAGAAATTCTCAAAGAAATCTTAGCTTGGACTGGAGGACAGCCATTCCTTACTCAAAAACTTTGTCAATTAACTGCCCAGAAGTTAGCAGCACAAACCAGCAGCGACTGCAATAGCCCAGCCAATTTTAAATTATTCATTGCCGAATTAGTGCAGTCAAGCGCCGTCGAAAACTGGGAATTTCAAGACGAACCCGAACATCTCAAAACAATTCGCGATCGCCTCCTGAGAAATCCCCAGCGCACCGGCCGTTTGCTAGGACTTTACCAACAAATATTAGCAGATATGACTCTGCTAAACGGCGCAGAAAATACCGCAGAAGAGTCAATTGCTCAATATAATTTAGCTAAATACAGTTCCGAAAAAATGGAACTTTTACTGTCAGGTTTAATCGTCCAAAATGGAGGAAAGCTGAGAGTTTACAACCAAATTTATGCGTCTGTTTTTAATCGGGAATGGATACACCAAGAATTAGCAAAGCTCCTGCCTTACTCCGAGTCGATCGGCGCTTGGGAAGCCTCCAACCACACAGACGCTTCCCGCTTGCTGCAAGGCAGAGCTCTCGCAGAAGCCTTAATCTGGGCGGCCGACAAAAGTTTGAGCGATCGCGATTATCAATTCCTATCAGCTAGCCAAGAACAAGAAAATCTGGAATTTCAAAGAGCTTTGGAACTAGAAAAAGTAGCTTCGCACATATTAGCCGCAGCCAATTTAGTATTGACTAAAGCTCAACACAAAGCCAAGCGAACAGTCCAATTGAGTTTGTTGGGACTTGCTGCAATTTCCGCAATCTCTGCTAGCGTCGTCCTGCACGCGCAGCGAGTTGCCCAGAAAGCGGAAAATCAAAAAACACAAGCAATAATTACCCACATAGAAGCACTCAATTCTACCGCTAATATTTCGCTAAGCTACGATCAGCTAGGAGCTTTAATCGCAGCAGTCAGCGCGGGAAAAAAAATGCGACAAATAGAAGTTTCTCCAGCCCTCAAAACACAGACAGTAAATATACTGCACCGAACGCTAAATGCAGTCAGAGAACGCAATCGTTTGCCTAACGGACACACCGCTACTTTTAGCCCTGATGGCAAGTTAATTGTGAGTGCGGGTGACGAATTTTGGGTGAATATTTTTCAGCCGAACGGCAAGTTAATTTTGAGTCTCCCGGGACACAGCGAGTCAATTACTGAGGTGGTTTTTAGTCCAGACAGTCAGTTAATTGCTTCTACAAGTTTTGACAAAACTGTCATAATTTGGCGCCGCGACGGAACTTTGCTTTCTATTTTAAAAGGACACCGAGATTTAGTTTGGAGCGCGAGTTTTAGCCCCAATTCTCAACTAATTGCAACAGCCAGTTCTGATAAAACTATTAAGATTTGGAGTACAAGCGGCGTTTTGCTGCACACTTTAAAAGGACATACTAGACCAGTTACATCAGTCAGGTTCAGTCCCGACGGTAATATGTTGGCTTCCACCAGTCAGGATCAGACTGTCAAACTTTGGAAACGCAGCGGGAAAACACAGTTTCGACTTGAGAAAACTCTTTTGGGACATGGAGATGAAGTATGGGGCTGCAATTTCTCGCCAGACGGTGAGATGATTGCTTCAGCGAGTCACGATTGGAAGGTGAAACTGTGGAATACTGACGGCAAGTTGCTGAAAACTCTCGACGATTCTACAGCAGGTTTGGGTAGTGTTAGTTGGAGCGCAGACAGCAAGTTGCTCGCAGGGGGCAGCACGGATGGTAAGGTGAGACTTTGGCGGGCTGACGGTACTTTGCTGCAAACTTTTAGGGCGCATCCAGCCGATGTGTGGAGTGTCAGTTTTAGTCCAGATCGCACAACTTTAGCATCTGCCGGGAAAGATGCGTCGGTGAAGCTTTGGAGTCTCGCTCCTGCTAAAGTAGAAGCTGCCGAACTTGACACATTGCTCGCCGTCGGCTGTCGCTGGCTCGGAGACTACCTGCAATACAATCCGGGTGTTGAGAGCGATCGGCATTTGTGCGAAAAAACTGACAATTGATATTTTGTGCCAATTAGCAGAAACAGGTTGCGGTTGAATTGTCACGGCGGGCGATCGGCTCCAGATTTGTCGCTACTCTTTTCTGGATTGTCATATAATTTTAGGTAAGGGGTAATAGCAAATGTCCTCGCCCAGATCGCGGATGTCTATCAATCTGAACCAAATTCATGTTATGAAACATTCAAGCTAGTGATAAGTGCTAGATTCGGGTGAGTGAAATTTAGGATAGATTAAATTTACTAAATAGTCAGGTTTCAAAGGGGTGTCTGCTGTTAAATTAATCTAACCTGCAATATCGTTTCGGGTGACACCAGCACGATTTTAGGATAAAAATCATGCTGAATTAACTGGATTAGATCGAGCCGAGTAGAGTTGATTGCCAAGCTATCAAAAGAGTTGAAAATGCAGTGCAAATAGTACGCACTCAATATTCTAGCAGCCAACCGCAACTGCCAATTACCAAAGGAGGGAGCAGTGTATGAAACTGACGGGTTGAGTCCCCTGAAATCGCCACTCGGTTTGCGATCGACTCTAGAGGAATTAACCCTATATGACTTTCTCCTAGAGTCAGACTGTCTGGGTGGCGAAGTTGCTAAAATTTTTCAAGCTAATCCTTTACTTCCCGGCATCATCATTACTGAGAAAGGAAAGTTTACAGGGATGATTTCGCGCAGGCGTTTTTTTGAACACATGAGCCGCCCCTACAGCTTGGACTTATTTTCTCAACAGCCTTTGTTCATCCTCTACCGCTTTACTAAAACTGATATCTTGGTTCTCGATCGCAAAACCTCAATTATGAAGGCAGTGCGGCAGTCTCTAGAGCGATCGCCAGAACTAATCCACGAACCCATTGTAGTACAGGTAGATCCGGACAATTATCAACTTTTAGACGTTCACCAACTACTGCTTTCTCAGTTGCAGATTCACGAGTTAGCAACCGTGGCGATGCGGGAATCCCAAGCACAATTGAGACATCAAGCCCAACAGCTCGAACTTGCTCTCCTGGAACTTCAGCGCACTCAAACTCAACTAATTCAAACAGAGAAAATGTCTTCTTTGGGGCAGTTAGTAGCAGGAGTTGCTCACGAAATCAACAATCCCATCGGCTTTATCTACAGCAATTTGCACCACGCTAAAGAGTATACCGAAGGTTTAATGCGGATGCTTTCTCTGTACCGGCAGCACTGTCCCGAATCTATCCCAGCAATTGAAGCGGAATCAGAAAACATCGAACTCGATTATTTGCTGGAAGACTTACCCAAAGTGTTTGATTCGATGCAGCAAGGTGCAGAAAGGGTGCGCGATATCGTTTTGTCGCTGCGGAATTTTTGCAGGTTAGACGAAGCCCAAATGAAGCAGGTCAACATTCACGACGGTATCAACAACACGATTATGCTTTTGCAAAGCCAGCTTAAAGGCAAACCGGGGCAGGAGGCGATCGCAATTCACAAAGAATACAGCGAATTGCCACTGGTGCAGTGCTATCCCGGACAGCTCAATCAGGTATTTATGAATATTTTAGTGAATGCAATTTACGCTCTTGTTGAGTGTAACAAACACGAAAATGTCGATGAAAAAAGCCGGAACAATTCGCCAGCAGGTGATAAAAATGATTCCTGTGCAAACACTCAATCCTCACTTTCTAATTCTAGCCGTCTCATGCCTGCAATTCGGATTCGCACGGAGTTAATCGACGAAAAACAGGTAATAATTAGGATTTTTGACAACGGCCCAGGAATGACAGAAGATGTTCTGAAGCGGTTGTTTGACCCTTTCTTTACTACTAAATCTGTCGGCAAAGGAACGGGTTTGGGACTGTCGATTAGCTATGAAATTGTTGTCAACCAACACGGCGGCGAATTGAAGTGCTTCTCGGAACCTGGAAAAGGAACAGAATTTGCGATCGAGATTCCACTTCAACAGTTTTCCCCAGCACATATGTTACCTCGCTTTGCCTGATGACTAATGACAGTTGACAGTTGACCTGTGACAGTTGACAGTTAACTAATGACGGCAGGACCAATGACGGCAGGACGGCAGGACCAATGACTAATAACAACTAACAACTAACAATTGACAACTGACTACTGACTACCTTTGCAAACCCACTTCCACAAAGGATGACTCGGCCCCTGTTGGCGAATGCGGCGCACTTGTTGCTCTAAACCCTGTTTTTCGCGCTCTTGCAATCCTCGCACATTGCGACTTTGCCCGATCACTACTAAAGTCATCCCCAAGCACAAAACCAAACCGAGAGTGGGCCAGCGGTGAAAATATAAACCGTAGCGCACTGCCGCCCAGGTGAAGTGCTCTAACCACAAAGCGATTTCGCGGCGCAAACCCCAAATACTCAAAGAACCGACGCTAATCCACGCCAATATTACAGTTAACCAGCGGCCGTAAACTGTTAGTTTGTGAAGCCTTTGGACTTCTATTTGCAAATTTGGGTCATTGGTCATTAGTTATTAGTCATTAGTCAGTAGTCAGTAGTCAGTAGTCAGTAGTTAACTGTCAACTGTCAACTGTCAATTAAACTTCTTCTGATGGGTTAATTCCTTCTGCGGGGACGGCGATGGATTTGCCTGTACGACTGCGCCACCAAGCTAGCAGCGTGCTAGCAATGAAAATACTGGAATACGCACCAGCAATAAAGCCGACAATCAAGGCTAAAGCAAAGTATTTGAGGGTTTCGCCGCCAAACAAAAAGATGGACAATAATGTCAGCAGCGTGGTCATCGTCGTGTTAATTGACCTTCCCAGCGTCTGCATGACGGCATCATCGACAATTCGATCGATCGACTGTCCGGGATTTAGCTTGATTACTTCCCGCACGCGATCGTAAATTACCACTGTATCGTTAACAGAAAAACCGATAATTGTCAAGAGGGCGACGACAAATAAACTGTCAACTTCCACTCCTATAACTAAACCCAAAATTGAGAAAATGCCCAGCGTAATTAAGACATCGTGAAACAGAGCAACAAAAGCAAAAAAGGCATAATCTAACTGAAATCGGAATGTTAGATAAAGAGTAATGCCAGCAAAAGAAAGGAATAAAGCCAGCAAACCGGAAGTAAACAACTGTTTGCCGAGGGTAGGCCCCACCGTATCAATTTGAATAGATTGAGGAGCAAAGGCGCCTATTTTATCGCTCAAAGCTGTTTGCAACTTAGTCCGCTGTTCGACATCCAAAGTTTTCGTGCGCAGCGACAAACCGCGCTGTTCTTTGCCGATAACTTGAATGCTGCTGCCGCCCAAACCTTGGGAGTCTAGAATTTGGCGGACAGTGGCAATATTGATGGGTTTACAATTTTCCGGTTTCGTGCAGTCGAGTTCAAATTGCAGCCGAGTGCCACCGATAAAGTCTAAACTGGGGCGCAGCGGTGCGCGGATGTCGGGACGAGTCCAAGAAATCGCCATCGATACTATACCTGCAAGGATGATAGCGGCGGAAAGACTCCACCAGATCGATCGCTGTTTGATAACACTGAATTGCATAATTTCGCGGGAATTGGGCATTGGGCATTGGGCATTGGGCATTGGGCATTGGGCAAACAGGGAATGGGCATTGGGCAAACAGGGAATGGGCATTGGGCATTGGGCAAACAGGGAATGGGCAAACAGGGAATTGGGAATTGGGAATTGGGAATTGGGAATTGGGAATTGGGAATTGGGAATTGGGAATTGGGCAAACAGGGAATGGGGAATTGGTAATTAATTTACAACTAATTTTTAGCAGTTTGTAGTTAGCCACTCTTACCGATGACCGATGACCGATGACCGATGACCGATGACCGATGACCGATGACCGATGACCGATGACCGATGACCGATGACCGATGACCGATG
>NZ_JAUBUN010000042.1:62531-68434 GCF_036702665.1 Microcoleus sp. Aus8_D2 | reverse complement strand
AGCGATAACCGCCTGATGATGGTCGCGTGACTCGGCGATCGAAACTTTCCCCCCTTAAAAAGGGGAGAGTCGCGGGATGAGTCCTCAGACAAGTGGCGCTTTAACGCAGAAATTAGCTTAATTGCTATTAGTAATTCGCAAGCGCCAGCCCGCACAACGGACAAAATCAACGAGCCTTAATCAGTGAAGTAAGCATTAATTTGCTTTTGGGAGATTCGTAGGCTCTTTCGTCCTTCCAGTTTTTTCTCCCTAAACTAGATGAAATATTTAATCGTAGGCATTGACGTTTCTCGGTCGTCAATTTCCGCGTGCTTCATGCTGGAAAAACCCAGCAATCCCCGTGACGATTATTTCAATGCCGATATTGAAGTATTCCACTCGAACATTGAAAACTTAAATCGACTTAAGGCGAAAATTGAAAGCTTTAAATCCGACAAAACGATCGCCATTTGCGAACCGACCGGAATGAACTACGCCAGGTTGTGGATGAACAAACTCGGCGATTGGGGCTGCGAAGTGCGGATGATATCCAACAGCAAGCTGCCCAACTACCGGGCAGAACTAATGGGAAAAGAAGGCAAAAGCGGGGCGAAAACCGACGACATTGACGCCTTTGCGATCGCCTGCTGGTATTTTGATAAACCGGATGCCAGCTACCTCAAAATTCGCGACCCTCTGGTCAGTCAGATTAAGCATATCTGCCTGCGCCTCGAACATCTCAACCGATTACAAAGCCCGATCGTCAACAGGATGAGGCAAGAGCTAGCATGGCAATGCCCCGAGGTTGCTTTAGTGCGATCAGCAAAATTGCAGGATGATTTGGCTCCGCTGTTGTGGGGCTGGTTGGCCGGTCGGCGAAAATCCAAAAAGTACGATCTTATTTTGGAGGGGACGATCGGCTCTGGCATCGAGCCTCAAACTCAATGGGCCGCCAGACAATACTGCGAAATTGAGGAAGAAATTTTTATACTTAAAAAGCAGTTGCACCAATTGATCGACAGCCAGCAATTTAAAGAATATCGCCGGATTTTTACAAAATTTGGATTCGGCTACCAACTCCAAGGCTACTTGCTCGGAGCGATCTACCCGATCGAGGATTTTTTAAAGGATGGCGGCCCCGAAATCAAAATCCGCAAAAATCGCCAGACCGGGAAAGAATCCAAGCTCAAACTCTCAGAACGCCGATTTATGCGAGCCGTCGGCATGGGGGTAATCAGAGACGACAGCGGCCAGAAAAAGAAGGGCAAACAATCTGGTAGCGCGCTTTGCAGGAAAGCGCTCTGGCAGTGGTGTTTTACTCGTTTGGAAGTTGCTCGGAACAATCCGCCCTTAAAATTTGTTTACGGGCAAGGCAAGGACGCCGAGCAAATGTCACCGGCCGAAAACTTAAAACGGCGAAAGAAAGGCGGCACTCCGATTAAACTAGCCCGCCAGCGGGTGATCGCCCGGTGCATCCGCGAACTTTTCAAAGAACTGTGCAGCATCGTCAAAATCTAAAATCTAAAAGACCCGCAGGAGTAATTTGTCTGCGGGTCTTCTAATTATCCAAAAAAATGTCTACAGTGAATTACTCATGGGCTTCTATACAGCAGGTATTGGGAACCAAAATTCTGCCTGTTGTTCAGTTTATTCGGATACAGCACAAATAAATTCCGGTGTCAAGCTGTTTAACCACCAAATAGAAAGTACAAAATATATATTGAGGGAGCGCAATAGTGAAAATAACCAGGCAGGACGGGCATCAAATGAGCAATTTAGGTGTTAGTTACCTTTTATGGGCAGCTTGTTTTTTCGGCCCCTTCGGGCTCCACCGCCTCTACAACGGCAAGATTGGCACGGGTTTGCTGTGGCTGTGTACCTTTGGGTTGTTTGGGATCGGGCAATTGTTTGACTTGGTGGTGCTGCCGCAGATGGTGGACGAACACAATGCCACTCTCAGGGGCAAACTCGGCGTATCTCCCCAAGGTATACCGCTATCTTCTACCAACGGGGCGATCGCCTCGACATACCCGAAGCAAACTCCCGATCAGTTAGGGATTAAACTGCTTAAGGCAGCTTATACCAAGAACGGAAGATTATCTGTCACCCAAGGGGTGATGGCAACCGGCGCTACTTTTGCCCAAGTGGAAGAGGCTTTCACGGCATTGCTCAAAACGGGTTATGTCAGTATCGAGAACGACCCAGTTACTGGTGTTGTGATGTACTACTTTCACGAACTCTAAGCAGGAGATTGCCAGAGGTGGAGACTGGGAGAGATTTAAATGTAGGGTGCGTCAGTTGGGGGATTTGGCGTGTTGTTCTAGAAGCCGATCGCTGACGCACCCTACGGGGATTGAACTGTAGGGTGCGTCAGCCTGGAGATTTGGCGTGTTGTTCTAGAAGCTAATGGCTGACGCACCCTACGGGGATTGAACTGTAGGGTGCGTCAGTTGGGGGATTTGGCGTGTTGTTCGAGAAGCTAGTCGCTGACGCACCCTACTACTTGATATTGCTTGCCATCGATTGTTGTCGGAGAGTCGATCGAGCCAGCGAGGCAAAATCGGCTAGAATGTTTGTTTGTCTATACAACCAGAAAGTATTTAGCGTCATGGCAGTCCCTAAGAAGAAAACCTCCAAATCCAGAAAGAATATGCGTAAAGCCACATGGAAGCGCAAAGCTGTAGTGGCAGCTCAGAAAGCTCTGTCTCTCGGCAAATCTGTTCTGACTGGGCGTTCCAACAGCTTCGTGTATCCCGGCAATGAAGAAGAGGAGGAAGAATAAATAGATTAAAAATTAACAATTGGCGTTTCTGAGATTTTGCACCATTCTCGGTTAACAGGCTTTGCCGACTGTTGGGGAATACATATATTTTCTGCTGGGGTGGCCATTTCGGGCCGCCCTAAAGGAAAGTTTGAGAATGGTGCCAGATAATGAGTTAATCCTTCTTTGCCGCAGGTAAAATCAGCATGGCATCGCCAAAGGAATAAAATCGGTACTGATGCTCGATCGCCTCTTGGTAAAGTTCCAACAGCCGAGGCCTTCCAACCATCGCGCTTAACATCATCATCAAAGTAGAGCGCGGTAAATGAAAATTGGTAATCATCCCCTCTACAACCCGCCACTTGTAACCGGGATAAATAAACAAATTTGTCGGGCCGCAAAAAGGCTGCAAGGAAAAATCGCCACTCGCCGCAGCCGCTCCCTCTAAAGCTCGCACTGCTGTCGTACCCACAGCAAATATTCGCCCGCCTCTAGCTTGAGTTTCGCGGATTTTCTCGACGGTGGCGGCGGGTACTTCCACCCATTCGCCGTGCATTTTGTGAGCCGTCACGTCTGCAACCTCCACCGGGCGAAACGTCCCTACCCCGACGTGGAGGGTGACAAAAGTTTTTTCGATTCCCCGCTCTTCCAAGCGGCTGAACAATTCTTCGGTGAAGTGCAACCCTGCTGTCGGGGCCGCCACCGCCCCAGGCTTTTCGGCATAAACAGTCTGGTACTGTTCCGGCGCAGCTTGGGAATTTTCGATGTAGGGAGGCAGGGGTACGTGGCCGTATTCGTCCAAAAACTTCGCTAGATTCGTATCTGTAGGGATGTCAAACTCTAACAGCCGTCCTCCTGTTGACTCGTCCCTAGCAATTACTGTCGCAGTCAATCGACGATCGACTCCCACAGCCTGGGGAAGGCAACAGCAAGGGCCTACTGCGGAGTCATCACAGGAGGCGGGCTCAAACTCTATTTTTGCTCCCAACTTTAAGCGTTTCCCCGGTTTAACCAAAGCCAGCCAGCAGTTGTGCTGGCGTTCTTCCATCAACAAGATCTCCACAGCCGGGCCGTTGGGTTTGTGCCCGTAGAGCCTCGCTGGCAAAACACGGGTGTTGTTCAGTACCAGCAAGTCTCCGGGTTCGAGCAAATCCGGCAAATCCTTGAAAATCCGGTGTTGGTGGCTGCTGGCAGAATCTACAACCAGCAACCTAGAACTGTCCCTTGGCACTACGGGATTTTGGGCAATGCGATCGGGCGGAAGTTCGTAGTCATAACCGTCCAAAGACCAGTCAATCTCTGTCATCGGGTGAATTCCTGTCAAAAATCTGTCAACTCGGTAACAAATTGGGTAAAAACCCCCATCCAAATTCGGGTGCTTTTCCCCTTGTGGTGGCCGGTATAGCCCGCGAGGATAGAGGTGTAGCATCAGCTTTGCTCGAAGGATAGTTATGGAATACCTCTACTACATCGCCAATACTAGCCTCACTCTGAGAGTCGTGGATTACCTACGCACGGCTAGTCATGTTCCTTTGCAATTTATCACTGTTATTCACCAAATAGACGGCTGGGTCGTGAAGGTGAAAATGAGTCAATATTTGACTCCTGAAATGCACGGGGATTTTCGGGCTTTTATGAACGAAGTCGGGATTCCTTACGATCCTGAAATTCGCTTGCAAATGGCACTGTGGAGCTTGGAAACGGGACAGTCGCCGCTGAGCGTGATGCGCCGCTACCAGGTGGCCGTGGTTTGTCACGGAAGCCCAGACCGCAAAGAAATTGAAGCGTTTCGCCAGCAGTTTGTCAAGGGTCTGGGATATTGCCCGGAAACTCTGGCCTAGACTGCGGAGCAGATAAATTGCCTGCGATCGCAGAGTCCGATAGGGATTGGGGGATCGGGGGAGAGGATTTAACGCTTTTTCCACGTCCGTTAAAGATGAAGAGAGAACTGGGCGACAGTCAAGGCAAGTTAACAATTAAAAATTACCAAGTGGCATTACTTTTTAATTTTAGCCTGTAATTTTTAATTTGACATTTCTAATCACTAAAAGCCGATCGAATGTATTCTTGCAGGGTAAGCCGGTAGTTTCCCGTAAGGGCGGATTGAGAGTTCGCTGCCGTTGGTGGTAATATTTGTTTGGTCTTTTGCCCTGAAGGCTCGCACCTGACTAGGGCGACATCAAAGCGACAAGAATTATTTGCTAAATCTGGACGAGTGCTTAAAAATATTTCGGCGGTTTGCCAAAGTTTGGCTTGTTTCGTGGCACTAACAGCAAGCATTCCGCCAGCATCCCAATTTCCACGGCGGCGAGTTTTGACCTCTACAAATGCTAATGTCGGGAATTGGCGATCGCAAATGCCTGGTTTTTTGGCGCCCTCTTCATCTCTTCCGAGGGCGATGATGTCAATCTCTCCCCAGCGACAGCGGTACTGACGGTGCAGGATTTCCCAGCCTTGCTGCTCTAACCACTCGGCGACTAAGTTTTCTCCCAAGGTGCCGATATCCCGAGAGTTTGCGGATTCGGGAGAGTTGGAGTCAGTGGCAGCCAGCGAAGAGGAGCGTTTTCTGGTAGAATTCAATTCTGAACTGTCATCGCTGCCCATTAGCTTTAACTTATGAATTCTGGAATTCGCCAACATCGCAAAAATATTTATACTTTCTTGCTGAGTTTTGTTATTTTAGCAGTAATTGCCGCTGGGGCGATCGCCATTAATCCCGCACCTGCTTTCGCCTTGGATCGCGACAAAGAAATCCTAGTCGGTGCTGATTTCAGCGGACAAGTTCTAACTAACGACAGTTTTAATAAAGCTAATCTTCGCAACAGCAATTTTACCAATGCAGATTTGGGGGGCGTGAGCTTGTTTGGCGCCAATATGGAAGAGGCAAATTTTGAAGGCGCTAATTTAAGGGGTGCGACTTTGGATTTGGCTCGGATGATGAAAGCTAATCTAACTAATGCTATCCTTGAGGGTGCTTTTGCTTACAATACCAGACTCGAAGGAGCTGTGATTGACGGTGCTGATTTTACAGATACACTGCTGCGAGACGATATGATCGAAAAGCTTTGTAAAGTTGCCAAAGGTACTAATCCGGTGACTGGTAGAGAGACTCGCGAAACTCTGTTTTGTGATTATTAAAAGGGTTGTTAAAAGAAGGACTGAA
>NZ_JAUBUN010000042.1:42611-62431 GCF_036702665.1 Microcoleus sp. Aus8_D2 | reverse complement strand
GTCCTCACTACGAACCTGGAAGGACTGAAGTCCTCACTACGAACCTGGAAGGACTGAAGTCCTCACTACGAACCTGGAAGGACTGAAGTCCTCACTACGAACCTGGTTTGTAGTGAGGACTTTAGTCCTTAAGCCCAAGGTAGGGAAGTTAAATCGTAAAAATTAACTTGGCGCAGCCTCTCTAATTCCTCTATCCATTCTTGTTCGGCACAGAGTTGTTGGTAATATTCTATAGCCGCATCGGTTTTTTTCCACATATCGATCGCAATCCGGCGCCGCTTGATGCTGATGATTTGCTCGATACAGGCGATCGCAGATCGAATAACTAAAGGCGCGCGATACACATTTTTTTCCGAAAACTCGCTTAAATGAAATAAATGCGAGATTTGATTTAGTTGGGTAGGATATTCTATAAAGCTATCTTGTAATTTTAATATTAACTCAGAAGGCGCTGCTTGTAAATAGATGTTGTGCAGTATTTCTGCATTCAAAATCAGGTGCCACAAAAATCTGTGATGAGACAAGCTAAACTGCACGTCTCTAGCTTCTATGGCTTCTCTGACTTCTTGGCGGTATTCGGGACAGTGCAAGTAAATTTGCAATAATTGCGCTTCTGCTTCTTCTAACAGACTGCGGGCTGCTACTGAAAATCCTGTTTTTGAGTTTTTGGTTTCGCTGCTGGTACGCTGTTTTTTATATTGTTTGCTCGGCTTGAGTTTGTTTCTAATTAACAGAGGCATTGTCAAAGTTTCGTCTTGATTCAGCCGCTGTCCCCAATCGCTGACTACTTGATTGAGCAAGTTTTCGGCTATCATCTTTGTGAGGCGAAAATCTCCTTTGCTAAGAATTTCAGCGCACTTTTGCAAGTAATGCGATAACTGATTGTCGTCGCTAATGTTGGTTAGTAAGTTGATAATTTTTTTAGTGATTTGCTGGGAAGTATCTGCTTGCTTCAAATCTTGATTTACGAGCATTTGTTGCAGTTGCCAGTCTAGCCATAATGGAGCGTTTTCGAGCAATTCTCGATATTGTTCTGGGGAGTAGGTTTTGAGGTATTCGTCGGCATCTTTGCCGTCGGGAATGTTGAGCACTCGCAGTTGTACTTCTCCTTGATAGGCGAGTTGTTCTATTTCTCCAATCGCCCGCTCTGCTGCTTTAGTGCCTGCTTTGTCTGCGTCGAAGTTGAGGATAATTTGTTTGGAGTCTGTGTACCGCAATAACTGCCGCACTTGGTTTAAACTCAGGGCTGTGCCGAGGGAAGCGACGGCGTTGGAGATGCCCGCTGCCTGAAGTGCGATCGCATCAAAGTACCCCTCTACGACGATCGCGCGATCGGCTTTGCTAATGGCTGTTTTGGCTGTATCTAAGCCATATAAAGTCTTACCTTTGTCGAATAGTTCTGTTTCGGGAGAATTGAGGTATTTCGGTTGTTCGTCGCCGAGAGCTCGCCCGCCGAAACCGATGACTCTACCTTGGGTATCGCGAATGGGAATCATGATGCGGTTGCGGAAGCGATCGTAATAGCCACTTCCACCTGATTTGCGCGGTACAATTAATCCTGCTTGCTCTACTAATTGCGCCGGATAGTTTTTTTGTTCTACTAAATAACTGTAAAGTGCTTCCCAACCTTGGGGTGCGTAACCTAGTTGAAATTGTTGGATAGTTTCTTCGCTGAGTTTGCGTTCTGATTTGAGATATGCTAAGGGTTCTGCTCCTTGACTTTGCCGCAAGGCGTGTTCGTAAAACTTGGCTGTTAGTGCTGAGATTTCATAGAGTTGTTCGCGCAGTGAAATTTGGCGCTGCAATTCTTGTCGGTGTTCTGGTTCGACTGTTTTGATGGGGACTTGATAATTTTTAGCTAGTTCTAATACTACTTCGCTGAAGGAGCGTTTTTCTAATTCCATGAGGAATTTAAAGGCATTGCCACCTGCACCGCAGCCGAAACAATAGTACATTTGTTTGGCTTGGTTGACGGTGAAACTGGGAGATTTTTCGTCATGGAATGGACACAATCCGACGTATTCTTTGCCGCGTTTTTTTAAGATGACTCTACCGGAAATAACGTCTACTATGTCGGCTCTTTGTTTTACTTCTTCGATGGTTTCTGGGTGCAGCCGGGGTACTTGCATAGGACTATTTTAAGGGTAATCGCACAATTTGACTTTTCCTGGACGTAGAAACCGGGTTTTTTACGGAAATACACAGGTTTCCGCCCGGATATTCGGTTTAAAAACCCGGTTTCTTTAAGCTTGATGCGCTCGCGAAGTGTCAGTCAAGCAAGATACTCGCTTTATTGTAAGATATTGAGACTAACTGTAAGGAGCATGGGCAATAATGCGAATTTTAATGATGGGCGGTACTCGGTTTATTGGGGTTTATCTTACTAAGATTTTAGCAGCACAAGGGCATGAGGTGGTGTTGTTTAACCGCGGCAACAAGCCTGTGCCGGTTGCGGGGGTGAAACAGATTTTGGGCGATCGCACAAATGTCGCACAATTGCAAGAACAGTTATCGGCGGTTGAGTTTGACGCGGTTTTTGACAACAACGGTCGGGAACTGAGCGATACAAAGCCTTTAGCTGAGATATTTAAGGGGCGGGTGCAGCACTTTGTTTATATGAGTTCTGCGGGGGTTTATTTGAAATCCGACCAAATGCCTCATATCGAAGGAGACGCTACCGATCCCAAAAGCCGACATTTGGGTAAGTGCGACACGGAAAATTATTTAGCTGAGTCCGGTTTGCCTTGGACTTCGATCCGCCCGACTTACATCTACGGCCCTCAAAATTACAACGATTTGGAGGCTTGGTTTTTCGATCGCATTGCGCGCGATCGCCCGATTCCGATTCCTGGTAACGGGATGCACTTCACGCAGTTGGGGCACTGTCAGGATTTGGCGGTGGCGATGGTGGCGGTTTTGGGTAACTCCAGGGCGATCGGGCAAATTTACAACGTTTCGGGCGATCGATTTGTCACCTTTGACGGTTTAGCCCGCGCCTGCATTCAAGCAGCAGGCAAATCACCCGATTCTATTAAGATTGTACACTACGATCCGAAACAATTTGACTTTGGCAAAAAGAAAGCTTTCCCGATGCGATTGCAGCACTTTTTTGCTTCAGTTAATAAAGCTGTCACCGAGCTTAACTGGAAGCCAGAATTTGACTTAGTTTCGGGATTGAAAGATTCATTTCAGAATGATTATGTAGTTTCAGGAAGGGACAAAGCCGATATAGATTTTTCCGTTGATGATGAGATTTTGAAAGCCGTTTAAAGTAAAATTAGACTGAGGCACTTGCGACTTCAGAAACCCGGTTTCTTCGTATATTTTTCGTTACTGTTCGTAAAACTCATAGAAACCGGGTTTCTCGCCCCTGCGTCTAAACCATGTTAAATCAAAGTAAAGTGCACAGTCCGCACAATACGCATCTGAACTGTCACAGTAAAGATAATTCGCCGACGATTTTACCACTTGTCGGCAGCATCTACTGGTATTTTCACAGGCTTTGTGCTGTCAAGCCGATCGCAAATTAGTTAAACTGAATCAGATACAAAACCTCTCCCCAACCCATGTTTTACTCCGCAAGGGGAGAAAAACTCGGAAATATCAGGTAAACTTCATGCTTGGAATCACACTCGGCACTCGTTACAGCATTATCCGTCACTTGGGAGGCGGCGGATTTGCTCAAACTTATTTAGCTGAAGATAAGCAGCTACCAGGTAATCACCTTTGCGTCGTCAAGCAGCTTAAGCCTCAAGCAACCGATCCCGAAACTCTACGGGTAGCAAGACGTTTGTTTGATACGGAAGCACAAGTTTTATATAAGTTGGGAAATCACGATCGCATTCCGCAACTTTTTGCTTACTTTGAAGAAAATCAAGAGTTTTATCTCGTTCAAGAATTTATCGAAGGCCACGATTTAAGTCAAGAAATTCCGCAATTTGGTTCGGGAAGTCCGGGCGGAATGAAGGAAGATGCAGTCATTGCTATTTTGCAGGAACTTCTGGAAATTTTAGATTTTGTACACCAGCAAAATGTGATTCATCGCGATGTGAATCCCCGCAATATTCTGCGCCGATATCGAGATGGAAAGTTAGTATTAATTGACTTCGGCGCAGTCAAGGAAATTACTACTCAAATTACTAATCATCAGCCCAAGAATAGCTTGAGTGTCAGCATCGGTACTCCCGGTTATATGCCCAGCGAACAATCTCACGGGAATCCGAAACTCAGCAGCGATATCTATGCCGCAGGTGCGATCGCAATTCAGTTCCTCACAGGCATCAATCCCCACCAAATGCCAAAGAATTCTGATACAGAAGAAATTATTTGGCAGGATAAAGCATCGGTGAGTCCTGAATTTGCGAAGATTTTAGATCGGATGGTAAAGTACGATTTTCGCCAGCGTTATGTGAGTGCTGGCGAAACCTTGGAAGCGATTAAAGAATTGAAAAAATCTTTCAGCGGTACTGTTCCGATATTACCTCCGGTTGCTGCTGCGAAACAGCCGCAGAAACCGCGCCAAAAACTCTATTGGAAAATCGGCGCGATCGCCAGTTTTATTGGTGTCACTATTATAGCATCAATTTATGGTGTCAATACTTTTAATTCTGCTAATGCAACTGACTTGCACAACCGAGGTATTACTCTTTACAATTTAAGCAAATTTGAAGAAGCTCTAGCCGCCTACGATCGAGCCATAACTCTCCGCCCTGACTACGCGGAAGTTTGGCAAGAAAAAGCTAAAACTTTATATGAGTTAAAAAAATATAAGGAGTCACAGTCAGCTTACGATAAAGCCATAGAATTAAAGCCGGAATATTTGGAGGCTTGGACTGGACGCGGTTATGCTTTGGACAAGTTGCAACAGTCAAAGGAGGCGATCGCATCTTTTGACAATGCTTTGAAAATCCAGCCCGACTATCCCGCAGCCTGGGAAGGGAAAGGCGATGCTTTGTTAGACTCGCAGCGGTACGAAGAGGCGATCGCATCCTACGAAAAAGCCGTACATTTTCAGCCTAATTTGTACCGTGCGTGGTACAATCGCGGACAAGCTCACCAAAATTTAAAACAGTACGATCGCGCCGTTGAATCCTATCAAAAAGCAGTTGAAATTAAATTTGATAATTCTGACGCTTGGTACAATTTAGGCAATGTTTTCCTAGAATTGAACAAAAACCAAGAAGCTTTTGAAGCTTACGAAAAAGCCGTGCGGTTTCAGCCAAATTTTTATCAAGCGTGGTACAGTAAAGGTATCGCTTTGCTTAAAATGCGCCGACACGAAGAAGCGGTACAAGCTTACGAAAAAGCTGTCAAATTAAAACCGGACTATCATCAAGCATGGTACAATTTAGGTTGGTCTTACCACGAATTACGCAAGTACGAAGCAGCTATTGAGTGTTACAGCAAAGCCTTGGATTTAAACCCGAAAGAATCTCAAGGTTGGTACAATAGAGGTAATGCTCAGTACAATTTGCAGCGGTACGAAGATGCGATCGCCTCTTACAACGAAGCCGTCTATGTGAAACCCGATTACCCGGAGGCCTGGTACAGTCGCGGTAACGCCCTGGTAGCGGTAAAAAGATTCGGAGATGCGATCGCCTCCTACGACAAAGCAATCCGCTACAAACCCGATTACGGAGCCGCAATCGAAGCAAAAAAACGGGCCGAAAGTCAGCCCGGAATCAGCCAGCCACCGCCTAAACAACAATGATTGTTAATTAAGTGCCCGTGAATAAATTGCCAGTAAATTGTAAAAAAAACTGGTTCGTAGTGAGGACTTAAGTCCTCTCCCTGGTTCGTAGTGAGGACTTCAGTCCTTTCCCTGGTTCGTAGTGAGGACTTCAGTCCTCTCCCTGCGGGTAAATAAGGACTAAAGTCCTTACTACAAACCTAAATTTTAACGAACAGCAGGACTAATTACCGTAACGCGGCGACTGTCTACCAACATCGGCCAAAAACCGCGATCGCTCAATGCTTTTACCGCAGCAGTAGCAGCATTTTGATCCGTCGTATAAGCAATGAATAAAAAGGGACGTTGGCCGTAGGAAGCTAAGCCTACTTGCGTACCCAATGCTTGCTTGACTTGGCCGGCTAATTCCGGTTGATTGAAGTAATCTACCAACACGGCGTAACCGGGGCCGAGGGCTTGCGGATTAAACCCACTATTCCCAGTTTGAGGATTGGCGATTGGTTCTGAACCTGGTGCTGGCTGGGGGTTGTAGACTGGGAGGTTTTGGGGAAGTGCTGCTGCGGGCGATCGAACTACGTAAGCTTGCAATCCCACAACATCTTTGATATATTTAACCCAATCGCTGGCAATTTGCGAGTTGCGAAACCCACCCACCCGCGTCACCGTGTCGTTAATGTACCGACAAACTGTATTGTCAGTATTTCCCGGAAAAGAGCGTTTTGCTCTTTCTTGTTGTTCCGGTGTTTTGGTGACAATTAACAGTAAATATTCGTCGGACTTCGGCGGTTCGCAGCTCGCCTGAGCTTTAACAGCAATTGAGAAAATCGTCAACCCCAAAAGAGCGATCGAAGTAGCAGAAAATAAGGGAAAACGAACTAAAAGTTTGTTCAAATTTTCCCGGAAAATTCCTAGCTTGGTCGGAGTTTTTTTTGCTAGTTTGTTCATGCTGTCTGTAGGGAAGCCAGGGCATCGGGAATAGTTGGTGATGGTGCTTTAAATTCACCTGTCAGTACATATTCTAATCGCAGTTTCAGCCAAGTGATGAAGACAGGATCTGTGGAAACAATAGCTGCTGCTGGCTGAGGGCATTTTGCTTTGATTTCTGCCATTGTCGGTGATTCTAGGAAAGCCGGTTGTTTGACTAACCAGAAGTCTATTTGTTTTTCTTGTTCGTGGTAGTTGCGAGTTCTTTCTTTAAACACTTCATCAAGGGCTTCTTCTTCAAGCAAAAAGCGTTGGCTGGCTAAAACGTAGTAGTAGGTTTGCATTTTGGTCAGTTGTTAGTTAGGGGTTAATGTCGCCTGTATTGGCTATTTTTGCAAGTCAAGGGTGATTTGGCCGAGTTGTGGCAGTTCGAGAACCTTAGACTATTGTGCCGTTTACTTTACCTTATTTGTTGTCATTTTGGGTAGGTGCAGATCAAGTTATGTGCGAAAAATGATTGATGTGATGGGAGTTGGGGGATTTGGGGGAGTTGTGGGAGTGGCTAGTTTTTTAGGGATTTGCGGGATTATTTTTTTTTCGGTTGATTTTTGGGAAAATTTAGGTGACAATAGGAAATTAGATGGAATTGCACGTCAAAAACTGAAACAAGGACTAAAGTATGACTACCAATAATCCGTTAGATTGGGAATACCATCAAGTCGATCATCTGTTTTTGCTCATAGGAGAAAACCCTTTACCTAACTATGTAGCTGCTAAGACACTACTCAGAGAAGGTGGTAAGCCTTACCTTGTTTACACAGAACACACTTCTGAGGCTTACAAGCAACTAAAAGAAGTTTTAGATATCAGTGAAGAAGAAAAAGTTGAACTATGGAACAACGAGTCGAATGCTTTTGAAATTCAAAAAGCTATTAAAAAGAAAGTCCAAGAACTTCAAAAGCAGTATCCATGCAAAAAACAGTTTGGACTGAACTACACCGGAGGAACAAAGGCAATGGCAGTTCACGCCTACCAAGCCTTTCTCGATTTAAACCTTTCCCCTGAACCTGTTTTCAGCTACCTTGACTCCCGTAGCTTACAAATGATGTTCGATCGCAAAAACGATCGTCCTATTCCTATGGAAGTACCGAAAGAGAAATTGGCAATGACAGGAGAAACTCTTTTTAGCTTGCATGGGCTGTATTGGAAACAGGGTAAAAAACCTATAAATCAACCCAAACTGATAGAAGCTGCAACAACCATCGTAAACCTTTATATGGATGATACCAACCGAGGCAGCTTTGACAATGCTTGGTTAGATTGGTGTAAAAAGGTGCTGACTCCGAATACGCAAAAGAAAAATCGATATGACAAGTATATAGATTGGAAAGATGAGGAAGATTTAGAAAAAAATATTGAACTTGACTTAACAACAGCACCAGAAGTAATTAAAAATGTTTTGATTGCTCCTTTAGGCGTATCATCAGATAAACTATCGCTACAAACTGCTAAACAGCATGGACAATTTGATAAGCTTTCTCATGTTTGTGAGTGGTTAAGCTGCGGATGGCTAGAACATTATGTACTAGACCAGATTCAACAAATTTCCGTCAATCCACCGATAGATAGAAGTGCAATGTCATTCAACATCATCGACCAGCAAGATGACAACTGGGAAAAGTTTCAGTTTGACGTTGCTTTTATGCGGAGTTACCAACTTTTTGCTATATCTTGTACAACTTCTCGTTCAACTGAGCGTTGTAAAGAAAAACTTTTTGAGGCATATATCAGAGCCAAACAACTAGGCGGTTCCGAAGCAAGAGTAGCTCTAGTTTGCTTTCATAACAAGCCAGAACATATCATCAAGACCTTTAAGTCTCTAATTGAAGATCCAAAAATTGCTGTTTTTGGACATAAGCATCTGAAAAATTTATCAAAAGCTATTACTAATTGGATCGAAGGAAAGAACTATTAAGTCAGGAATCGAGATGAGTCACTATATCGCAACAGTAATTGATACAACAGGAATTCAAAAATATGTCTTCGTTAGCAACAGATTGAAAGAAAATATTGGGGCTTCGCATTTGGTGAAGCTAGCAACCTTTCAATGGGTTAAGGAGTGTCTGAGATGTCTCGGAAATGTCCATATCCCTGATGAAGACAAAGATGATGTGGAACCTCGCATCAATACCGATGAAAGTATAGTTTCTGAATTGGTTTATGCAGGTGGCGGAAATACAGTTTTGGTATTTAGGAGAATGGAAGATGCCAGACAATTTACCCAAAAGCTAACAAAAAAAATATTAGAAGATGCACCGGGACTCAACATAGTCATTGCTCACTATCCTTTTAACTGGGATACACAATTATTACAGCAAGTCATCGAAAATGACCTGATAAAAGGTCAGTTAGATGCCCAAAAAAGACAGCCAAGACCTTCCGTATCTTTGCTAGGTTTAAGCGTAACAGCAACTTGTCGTTCCACTGGATTAGTTGCTGTTGAAGATACTAATGGTAAATATGGAATTCCTGACGGTGAAGGCTATCTGGCTTCAAGAGAAATTATTGCCAAGCTACAAGCCGCAGATGAAGCTAATACACAGTTTAAGGAGATGCTATTTAAAGGCAAACCTAGCAAGTATAAAATAGCTCGTGATGTTGATGACATGGGTCGGACTGAACAAGAAAGTAGCTACATCGCCCTAGTTCATGCAGATGGCAATCAGATGGGTAAGCGATTTGAGAACTATGGAAAATTACAAAAATCAAATCGAGACTTTATTGTCGAGATGCGTAAACTTTCTTGGGGAGTCAGTAAAGCAGCAAGTCAAGCAATCGAAGCCGTAGGAAAACTGGTTATTGATGCAATTGAAACAGGCAAGATTAGCATCAAAGAAAACTATTTACCATTCCGTCCTATTGTTGATGGAGGTGATGATGTTACTTTTGTCTGTGATGGTAGAATAGGATTGCCTCTAGCAGTTAAGTTTTTGAAAGAGTTTGAAGAACGAACTCAAAATTTACCTGATGGTAAGGGTAAAGCTACAGCTTGCGCTGGAATTGCCATTGTCAAGACTCACTATCCATTTTCGAGAACTTACGAATTATGTGAAGCATTGTGCAGCAGTGCGAAAAAGTTTGTTCGGGAAGAGACCGATAACTATTCGGATAGAAAACCGATATTTTCGGCTTTAGATTGGCACATCGCTGGTAGTGGTTTATCAGGTTCAATTAGTGAAATTCGAGAACGGGAATATCAGGGAGGAAAGCTAACAACACGACCGATGCGATCGCACGAATACGGTAACGAATGGCTAACTTGGACTGATTTCGCTGAAGTTGTCAGAACTTTTAACGAAGAAGAACCTTGGAAAGATAAGCGCAACAAAGTCATTACTCTGCGAGAAGTTTTACGTGAGGGTAAAACTGCGATCGAGCAATTTATCAATACTTACGGAATAAATGACTTACCTGTTTTCGCCAAAGCTAATTCTGCTTTGAAAAAACAAGGTTGGATAGGAGGGCGTTGTCGCTATTTTGATGCCATTGAAGCAATGGAATTTTACATCCCGTTAGGAGAGTAATCTATGTACGCCATCAGAATTAAACTATTGAGCGATACAACTTTTGGAAGAGGCGATGGAGTTGCAGGTTTAGTTGACTCAGAAGTTGAACACGATCGCAATGGTTTCCCCTACTTAAGAGGTCGGACTTTGAAAGGGTTGTTAAGTGAAGAGTGCGATAACTTAGTCCTTTTATTACCCAATCCTCAGCAACAATATTGGCTAGAAATCAGAAATGATTTATTTGGTCAACCAGGGAGTATTAACGACACAATGGCAAAAATGCACGTTGGTGATGCTTGCTTACCCGCAGACTTACGACAAGCTGTAGCGCAACAGCAGCAGCAAGATAATTTTCCCACTCGTGAAGATGTCCTCAATTCCTTGACTACCATTCGCAAGCAAACTGCGATCGATCCCGAAAATGGTGCACCTGTCGAACATAGTTTGCGATCGATGCGGGTTATTGTACGAGATTGTCCTGACTCTCAACCCAGTTACGAAGCACCCCTATTTTTTGATATAGATTGTACACCCGATATGCTGGCACTTTTAGGAGTTGGAACACTGGCACTTCGACGCATGGGAAGCGGACGAAACCGAGGGAGAGGTCACGTACAATGCACTCTGCATTATTTAGATAAAAACCAAGATATTGACGAAGATATTACTAGAAAATACATTGATATTTTTGATGAAATCCAATGAAAGCTATTACTTTTTTATTACATACCCAACAACCCATTCTCGCCACCTCATTACAAGGCGACCCGAACAGTAATGTCTCCCATTCTTATATTCCTGGAAGTACAATTCGGGGAATGTTAATTAGTCGCTATCTGCGGCAACAGCATATCCAAGACTTAGATATCCTAGACGATCAAATCAGAAGGCTATTCTTTGATGGTCAAACTCGTTATTTGAATGCGTATCTGTTCGATCGCGAGAAAGAACAACGAACTTTACCAGTACCGCTGTGTCTATACAAGAAAAAATGGGAGGATTCACCTAACGAAATCTACAATTTTATTCAATTAGCATCACCGCATCGCCCAGATTCTCCGAAACGCTTAGATGATAAGTTTTGCATTATAGATAAGTATGGGGATATATCGCTTTACAAAGAACTCCGAAGAATTAACATTCACAATCAGCGAAACCGTCAAAAAGGGAGAGGAACTAATAGCAGTGGTGCTGTATTCCGTTACGATGCTATTGATGCAGGACAAGTTTTTCAAGCTGTAGTATTGTCTAACTGTGAGGAAGATGCTGACACGATTAAGTCATTACTGACACCCGCAAATGACGCAGAAATAATTAATGCTTGGATTGGTGGTTCTCAAAGTGCAGGTTACGGTCATGTCACGGTTGAGTCATTGCCTGAGAAAAATAACTGGACGGAGAGCCAAATTGATTGGGAAGAAAGAAAGCAATATCGAAATAAACTAACTGTTACTCTTCTCAGCGATACCATCATTCGTGATGATTGCGGTCAATCAACCACAGATATTCAACATTTTGTCAAGTTAATTTCACAGACCTTATGTAGAGAACTTAAGCATATAGATACCTATGCCAGCAGTCTAAATGTAGGAGGATTTAATCGCAAATGGGGTTTGCCACTACCTCAAGTTCCAGCTTTCGCGGCAGGTAGTGTTTTTGTCTTTGAACAACCCCAAGAACTTAATCGACAGCAAGTTCGTGATTTAGAAGCACAGGGAATTGGAGAAAGACGGGTGGACGGGTTTGGCAGAGTCGTTTTGAACTGGTTAAAAGAAGAAAGTCAAATAACTGTCGAACCAGTCAATATAGAACCTTACATAAGCCAAATTTTTTGCAGTAGTAGAGCTAAGGAAATCGCTGTGCAAATGGCTGAACGACTTCTACGACAAAAACTAGATGAATTGCTACTAGAACAGGTGCAATCTAATACACCGAAAGATTCAAGCAACATTAAAAATAGTCAACTATCACGGTTAATGATTGTAGCCAGAACAGCTTTAACTGAAGGCAGGCCCAATCGACTTGATGAATTACTTGGCATGGATGATAATTCAGATAGTTTGACTAAGACTGCTCGGGCTCAGTTTAAGCAAACTGAGATCAATGGTAAAAAATTAGACGAGCAAATTAGAGAGTGGTTGCGCCAACCTGATAGTTGGATTCTTCCAGCTTGGGGAGCGAAAAATAGTCATTTACTGAATCAGGAAAAACAACCCACTATCACTATTGCTGGCGAACCCAAAACTCTTGATTATAATTTAGCTTTAGAATACACCTTACGCCTGATTCTGGCAGTTTCTAAGAAAATGATGAAGGATAAAAACAATGACTGAACTTTATAGAACAGATCATCGCCATATTATTAAGCGCATCATTGTACGAGGTATTTTAGTGCTTGATACCCCAACTTGTTTAGGTCAAGGTGATACTGATAGTCCTACGGACTTGCCTTTGCTGCGGGATAGTCTCCATGAGAATTATGCCTTGCTCACAGGTTCATCGATTGCAGGTAGTTTGCGAAATTATTTGCGTGAGCGGGATAAAGGTTACGATCAAAGCGATCGCCGTAACGATCTAGCTGCAAAATTATTTGGTGACTTATTTGCATATAAAGATGAAAAGGATAAAAATGAAAGTGAAAAAATTAAACTAAGGGAACATGATAATCAAAGTCTTATAATTATCGATGATGCTATCAGCACTAAACCTATCAAGGCTGAACTCAGAGATGGTGTGAAAATCAATAGCGCTACTGGAACCGCAGAAGACAAAGCGAAATATGACTTAGAGTTACTGCAAGCTGGAACAGAATTTCCTCTGAGTTTTGAACTGTTGATCGATAAAAACAATGATGAAGCCACTTTACTTAAAGCTTTAGCGATCGCACTTTCCGGCTTAGAACCTAAAGAAGACCAAAATGACTCCGAATGTCAAAATGATTCAAAAAGTGGTGAAATCAGCCTAGGAATGAAAAAGCGACGCGGTTTTGGTCGCTGTCATGTCAAAGAGTGGCAGGTTTGGAGCTTTAACTTGGAAGATTCGGGCGATCGCACTTCCTGGTTAAATTTTGAACATTGGCGCACAGGTATAATACTGATATTCAACACCTATAGCTCGATTACAGAAGCATTTGAGAAGGCTGAAATTAAGTTAGATATAAATGGAGAAGATAAGCGCGAGCGCTTCGTCATCCACGCCAAATTCCAATTAGTCGGTTCTCTCCTCATCCGTTCCGGTCAAGACTCAACTGGACGCGCTCCCGATGTCGTACACTTGAAATCCCATCGTAATAATGAACTAAAACCAGTCTTATCAGGCACAAGTTTAGCTGGAGTATTGCGCCATCGAGCCGAGCGAATTGTTAATACTTTACATGAAATCAATCCACAGATTACTCAGGAAATAGTTAACGATATATTTGGCTTCGTTAAAGATAAGAAAGAATCGCAACAACTGGAAGCTAATAAAGCTAATAAAAAGCCAGAGGCTAAGGCAAGTCGTTTAATCGTGCATGAGAAAGTGATTAAAAATGCCACTGAATTAGTACAAAATAGAATTGCGATCGACCGTTTTACAGGAGGCGCATATCACGGTGCATTATTTGACGAACAACCTATATTTGGTGGCGCTCAAACAATTGTCAGTATTGAACTAGAGTTGCGGAATCCAAAAGAGCATGAAATTGGATTGCTGTTACTATTGTTAAAAGATTTGTGGACAAGCGATTTACCTGTAGGAGGTGAAAGCAGTATTGGACGGGGAAGGTTACAGGGAACGGAAACAACCTTAACTCTATATAGATCCCAGCACAAGGAAACATGGACAATTACTCAAGTAGGTGAAGACAAACTGCAAATTAGCGCTCCCGATCAACTACAAACATTTGTTCAAGCGTTAGTCGATTATTCTCAAAAAGAGGTTAAGAATGATGCGTAAACCCCATTGCGAACCGATTGAAGATGCTCAATCAATATCTGATTTGAGAAAATGGTTAGAATCACAAGCCCAAAATTATCAATTAAAATATTTATTAGCTCATGGTGATGATGGTGCGATTTGGGGAGAGTTTCGCGGTCAAGGCTATCAGCTAGTAACATCAGGAGATGATGATGTATTTCCCAAATTAGCTAAATTGCGTCTTTGCACTCTCCAACAATGTCGAATCTTTAGTAAAAAAGCTGAGGTTATGCTTTGGAAAGTAGGTCAAAACTGGAAAGCACGTTTAATTAAGGATGAACATCTATCAGAACAGGATTATATTTGTGAAAAACAAATTCTCTGGGGAACTCAACAAGAAGGAGAGTCTAAACAAGACTTTACTCTTGTTTCAGATGGTTCGCAAGGATTAAAGCACGCTGTCCCTTTAATCAATATCCCATTTAGCAAAGACAAAAAGAATCTATATCGTCCGATTCGTTTAGTCGTGCATCACTATATCGACTATAATGATAGTGAAGTGGCGAGAATTTATCTCAGTCGATTAGTTGATTTACGAGGAACAAAATCATGATTGCTGAACCTCAATTCACTCAAAAAATGACGGCGGAAGAATACCTAGAATGGGAAGCCCAGCAGGAACTTCGCTATGAATACATTGATGGCGAAATTTTGGCAATGACTGGAGGTACTCTTCCTCATAACAGCGTTGCTCTCAACTTTTATACAGCCCTAAGACCTCATTTACGTCAGAAGGGTTGTCAAGCTTATGTGTCAGATGCGAAAGTTCAACCCAGTAAAAGTAGTCGTTATTTCTATCCAGATTTAGTTGTAACTTGCGACTCAGATGACTTGAAAGCCCGCGATTTGATTCAAAACCCTAAAATCATTGTTGAGGTTCTTTCGCCCGGTACAGAAACTTATGACCGCACGAAAAAATTCAAGTATTATCGCCAGATTCCGAGTTTGCAAGAATACGTCTTAGTTGATTCAGAAGAAATAACAGTTGAGGTTTATCGTCGAGGAGAAGGGAAGATGTGGATTTATTATGAGTATGAAGCCGGAGAAATCATTAGCTTAGAAAGTATTGAGTTTGAATGCGCGATCGGACTTGTGTATGAAGGGATTAGTTTTGAGAAAGAGTGAGAGTTGAAATCAAGAACGAGTCATTTTATTTAAGTGTAAGGAGATTGGACAATGAATCCCAAACATATTGAAACAGTACCAGAGTTTCTCAAAGATGATAAAGGAAAAGATATTCCCCGTCGGGCGGTCGCACCTTATAACTTTATCGAACTACCTGAAAAAATAGTTCCAGCCGAGCCAATACCAACACATAACTGCTACCATCATCACCGTCACACTGGTAAAATTAAGTGTACCTTGACTACTTCATCACCCTTGTACATTCGCTGTGGAATGTCTCAAACTGACTTTGCTAAGTTTGGTGGTAAATCAGATGAAGATTTAACTGATGAGGAAAAAAAGGAAAAGCGTGAAATTCTTGCTCCTTTTTTCAAGAATCCTGCTAATCAATATCCAACTATTCCAGGTAGCAGTCTGCGTGGTATGTTGCGAACAATAGTAGAAATTGTCAGCTACAGCAAAATTGACAAAGTTTCAGATATACAGTTAATTTATCGCGCTTTTGCTGACACTACATCTTTAGGTGATTTTTACCGCGATCGCTTACTCCAAGAAGAGAGAGAACGTCAGTATTCATTTCTAATGCAAGCTGGTTATCTGGTTAAAACTCAACAAGGCTCTGGCTGGGCAATTAAACCTGCCAAGAATCTGGTTGAAGGGTCATCTTTTGCCAAAATAGATATATTACAAATTAAAAATTTAGTAAAATCTCGCTGGCATGACATAAAACACACTAGCAAAGTAAGCGTTCATGTTGAGCCAATGAGTTGGCATTTCCATAGAGGGGGATTTATCGAACTCTATTATGCGAAAGCAGTGCCGCCAAGTCAACATGAATCTAAATGTCAGGGAGTCTTGGTAGAAACAGGTGGAATGCCAGGAAAGAAAAAAATGGAATGTGTAATTGGTTTACCTGATGATGAAGCAACATTAATTCCAATTCCAGATTATCCAGACTCAATGCTTCAGGATTATAAAGAGCAGCTCACAAAAGAGCAGAAAAAGCTACTTGGTAAAGATGGTGTTCTAAAACCAATGCACCCTGTATTTTATCTAATGGAGGAAGGCCAGCTTGTATTTTTTGGACACACAATGATGTTCCGCTTACCTTATAAAGAATCAATTAAAAAATTCATTCCTGAATCTAACTATAAGTTTCTTTCAGATTATGCGTACAATTCTCCTACTCTCGATCTAACAGAGGCTATCTTTGGGTTTGTTAGGGATACCAAACAAACGGGAAAGCAGACACAAGCTGGACGAGTATTTGTCAGCGATGCCAAGTGTCAAAAATCAAATGCTGAGGACATCTGGCTCAAACGTGATATTACCCAGTCAATGACACCCAAGATATTAGCTAGTCCAAAACCTACCACTTTTCAGCACTATTTGGTGCAAGATAGTGCTGTTGAAAGTGAACTAATGCACTATGCAAGTCAGCCCAATAACGAAACAGTAATTCGAGGGCACAAGCTTTATTGGCATAAGGGAAATGTTGAGGAAAGTCAGATTGAAGAGAGCAACACTAAGAAGATTGAAGAGGCACGCTCTCAGTACACAGATATAAAACCTATCACAAAAAATGTATCTTTTGACTTCAACATTGACTTTGAAAATTTAAGTGAAGTTGAATTAGGTGCTTTGTTATGGGTGCTAAATATTGCTGCCGCCCCAATTTATCGCTTATCACTAGGCATGGGTAAACCTTTGGGAATGGGGGCAGTCGAGATTAGCTCTCAACTTTCATTAACTAACCGTCAAGAGAGATATTGTCATCTATTCCAAGATACTGGTTGGGCAACAGGTGAAAAAAATAAAGTTGATATTAATGAAGTAAAACAAGATTGTTTACAAAGGTTTGAAGATTACATTCTCAATCATACTGACGCAAAACTTAAGCGTTTACATGATGTGCCACGAATCAAAAGTCTGTTAGGAATGTTACAGTGGCCTGGTGTTGCAGAAGATTCAAGCCGATACATGGAAATTGAGCGAAAGCAACAACCTTGTATTGGTAAGCTAGGAAAAAATGGTAAGGCAAATGAATATAAAAAGCGCCCAGTTTTGCCAACCTCGTCGCAAGTCATAAAAGATAATCAGAAACGGAATTATCCAGGTTCTCCGCCACCTTCATCTGGAGGAGTTAGCAATAGAGCAGCTTGGCAACGACCAAAATGACTAAAACTATGGCAAGTAAAGATTATTGTTCTCAGCAAAGATGGAACTGTTAAAATTGTCAAATATGTGGACTGATTCGTTTTCCCTATAATTGCAATCCACTTACTAATCCTAACAAAAGCAATTGCCATCAGAATAGAATAGAAAGCAGCAAATTTCCCGCCAAATTTAACAAATTTATTGAGGATGTCACTATGCCATTCAGTGCTTACAAAACAGTCGGTTCAGTCCTCAAAGAATTTCAGATTACCTATACTGAATCTAATTTCATAGTAGAAACAGAGTTTCACATCTCCGAATATTTTCGAGAAGATTTAGAGTTTACAATGCGAGAAGGAGTGGTTGATAATTCTGAATTTGCAGTTTGTGAAAACTTGATTTATCCAGTTCTCAAAGAAGTTTGGAAGCGTTATTACAGCGGGTTTGTTTTGTGGAGCCATCAGTCTCTTACCTACGACCAGTATCTTTCTGGATTTCCTGAATATATTTTGGCTAAGCGTTCTGTATTAGGAAAAGTTGTTTTTGAACAACCTTACTTTTTATTAGTTGAGGCAAAACAAGATAATTTTGAAAATGGATGGGCTCAGTGTTTGGATGAAATGATTGCCGCACAGCGACTGAATGAAAAATCAGAGCAAGATGTTTTTGGGATTGTATCAAATGGGGAAGTATGGCAATTTGGGAAACTTAAAGGCAGATTTTTTACAAAAAATAAATCTTCTTATTTACTGGACGATTTAAATAAGCTGTTTGCGGCCATTAACTATCTTTTTCAACAATGTGAATTGCTGCTGAATGCTGAAGTAGCGAGTCAGAATTGATAGTAGTAGCTGTATTTAATTAGAAATATCAAAAATGACTTTACTAGCCCAGGGCGTCAAATAAAATATTATAAAGTCTTAAATGTGTGGAGTGATTCGCTTTCTCCATAATCGCGCCCACCGCACCCATTCCACCAAAAGCGATCGCCCCGCACATCCCATAAGGCTAAACTGGTCTAAGTTTTACCATAAAAATTTCTACCCCTTCATGAACATCGCCTATCTAGTCAACCAATACCCCAAAGTCAGCCACAGCTTCGTCCGCAGAGAACTCCTAGCCGTCGAAACCTACGGCATCAAAGTCGGGCGTTACTCCATCAGATCCTGCGAATCCGAACTCGTAGACGGCGCAGACAAACAAGAACAAGAATTGACCAAAGTCATCCTGGGGGCTGGCGTGCAGGGCTTAGCGTTGGGTTTGCTCCGCACTGCCGCAACTAGACCAATTCGATTCCTCGAAGCTTTGCGCTTAATGTTCAAAGTGGGCTTACACTCTGATCGCGGGATTTTGCTGCATCTAGCTTATTTCGCAGAAGCTTGCATTCTTTTAAATTGGTTCGCAAAATCCGGTACAACACACGTTCACGCTCACTTCGGCACAAATTCCACAACTGTTGCAATGTTATGTCGCGTCCTGGGCGGCCCGACTTACAGCTTCACCGTTCACGGCCCCGAAGAATTTGATAAAGCTACACTTCTTTCCTTAGACGAAAAAATTAAGCGATCGACCTTTGTAGCAGCAGTCAGTTCCTTCGGCAAAAGTCAGCTCTTTCGGTGGTGCGATCGCACTTATTGGTCAAAAATCAACGTCATACACTGCGGCGTCGATGCAGCATTTTTATCCGCACCCCACGTCCCCATACCCGCAGCACCCCGCTTAGCCTGTATCGGGAGACTCAGCGAACAAAAAGGTCATTTGTTACTGTTAGAAGCCGCCAGCAAGCTAGCTGTTCAAGGCTTGGAGTTTAAATTGGTATTTGTTGGAGACGGGCCGCTGCGAGCTGAAATTGAACAGCAGATTGCACAACTCAATCTGCAAAACTATATAGAAATTACCGGCTGGGCCAGTGGCGATCGAGTTCAGAAAGAGATTTTAGCTTCCCGCGCCATGGTATTGCCGAGTTTTGCTGAAGGTTTACCCGTCGTAATTATGGAAGCTCTCGCTCTCAATCGGCCCGTAATTAGCACCTATGTTGCTGGTATCCCGGAACTCGTAGAACCCGGTGTTTGCGGTTGGTTAGTTCCTCCCGGTTCCGTAGAAGCATTGGCTGTTGCTATGCGTGCTGCATTGGAAGCACCTTTAGAAAAGCTAGAAGAAATGGGGAAAATAGGAGCCGAACGGGTTGCTCAACAACATAATGTCGATTTAGAGGCAAAGAAATTAGTGGCGCTATTTCAAGCATCTATTGAACAATCATCATAAAAATAGTTCGTAGTGAGGACTTTAGTCCCTAAAATAGTTCGTAGTGAGGACTTTAGTCCTTAAAATAGTTCGTAGTGAGGACTTTAGTCCTTAAAATAGTTCGTAGTGAGGACTTTAGTCCTTAAAATAGTTCGTAG
>NZ_JAUBUN010000042.1:23667-42511 GCF_036702665.1 Microcoleus sp. Aus8_D2 | reverse complement strand
GGACTGAAGTCCTTACTACGAACCTGAGGACTGAAGTCCTTACTACGAACCTGAGGACTGAAGTCCTTACTACGAACCTGAGGACTGAAGTCCTTACTACGAACTTTTTAAGGAATTGGAACAGATTTCAACAACTTATCAACAATCGTCTTCGCCCTCCTTCCCCCCGCCGGAATCAACCGATGAGAAAGTACGTGCGGCGCCAAATCCTTCACATCATCCGGGGTAGCAAAATCCCGCCCTGAAATAAACGCCAACGCCTGAGACGCCCGGTGCAAAGCTACTGCACCGCGGGGACTCACCCCGAGGGTAATCTCTTCATCCTCGCGAGTCGATCGCACCAAATCCACAATATACTGCTTCAAAGACGCTTCCACCTTCACAGCAGCGCACAAACGGCGCAATTCCTGCACTTCTTCCAAAGAAATACAAGGCTGCAAATCCTCAACAGCAAAAGTATCAGACAGCCGTTCCAACATTTGCAACTCTTCCGACGCAGCGGGATAGCCCAACGTCAAAGACAAGGTAAACCGATCCATCTGCGCTTCCGGTAGCGGAAAAGTGCCTTGATATTCGATCGGGTTTTGAGTCGCAATCACAAAAAACGGCGCCGGAACATTCCGAGAAACTCCATCTACCGTCACCTGCTTTTCTTCCATCACTTCCAGCAATGCAGACTGAGTTCGCGGCGTCGCCCGATTGATTTCATCGGCCAGCAACACATTAGCAAAAACTGGGCCGGGCAAAAACTCAAAGTTCCCGCTACTAGGATTCCAAATATTAGTACCGGTGATATCGGTTGGTAACAAATCGGGAGTACACTGAATCCGCTGAAACTTCCCATCGATCGATCGCGCCAAAGACTTCGCCAGCAGCGTTTTTCCCACACCAGGCACGTCTTCCAGCAGCGCGTGCCCCCCCGAAAGTACGGCTACCAACACCAAGCGAATAGCATCCGCTTTGCCGACAATCGTCTTACCTAGATTTTGTTTTAGCCGCTCAATATGTTCTCTCATATCCCTGATTTTTAAGTAGAAGTCATTGGGCATTGGGCATGGGGCATGGGGCATCGGGCATCGGGCAAACAGGTCATCAGTCATTGGTCATTTTAGCCGAAGAGCGAAGCCGAAGGCTGGTCATTGGTCATTGGTCATTTTACCTCCTAGCGACTCGTGCTGTATCTCGACTTCGCTCGATAACCGCGTAGCCGAAGCAAGTCGAAGGGTCGTCATTAATCATTAGTCATTAGCAAGAAGGAAGAAGAAATACATACTAAGCTTTTTAGCGTTCCACTTTTTACATTAATTACGTTGATTTACTTTGCTAATTGCTAGTTGTTAATTGCTTGTTCTTTTATTCTCATTCAGCCTGCGCGGACTTCATTTGTGTAGTAGCGATTTCCATCGCCAAAGCAAAACTCTACACAATGAATTGATAATTCGGACGGGCTAGAAGCCCATCCCACAAGAAAAATCATTGTGGGATGGGCTTCTAGCCCGTCCGAAAATTTGACTAACAACACTTTAGCAAGAGATATATTAACCATTAGCAGCTAACACCTTTCTAGCAACATCACAATCTTCCTGAATTTGATTTTTGAGAGCATCCAGAGAAGCGAATTTTTGTTCGGGTCGCAAAAATTCTATCAAACTTGCGCTCAAGGTTTTACCGTACAAATCCCCAGACCAATCTAACAGGTGAACTTCTACAGTTAGTTGCAGGCCGTTTACTGTCGGGCGGCGGCCAACATTCATCACTCCATTTATAAACGATACATTTGACGATCGATCGCGAATTAGAGATTTAGGATTTTCCCACTTATAGGAAGAACTTTCATCTTTTTTGATGATTCCGGTTCCATCCTTCACCGAGACTCGCACCGCGTACACGCCAAAACATGGCAAAAATTTTTCTGGCGGCAGTTCGATATTAGCAGTCGGAAATCCGATCGTCCTACCCAGCCGCTGTCCCCCAACCACAGTCCCGACTAAACTGTAAGGCCGCCCCAGCAACTTATTCGCTCTTGTGAGGTCGCCGGATGCCAGACCTTCGCGGATCGCGGAACTGCTGATCCGATCGCCTTCAGTGCAATTGTGCAGGGGTACAAGAGCAACATCAATACCGTAACCCGAGGCGATCGACTGCAAATCCACAGCCGTCCCAGCGCGTCCGCGTCCGAACCTAAAATCTACCCCCACACTAATGCGACTCGCTTGCAGTTGCCGCACCAGAATTTCTTCGACAAACTCAGCAGCAGTCAAAGCAGCCAATTCTCGATCGAACGGTAGCAGGACAAGTTGCTCGACGCCCATTGCTGCGAGCAATTCTACCTTTTCTGCCAGAGGTGTCAGCAGTTTTTTGGGTTGACCTGTAAAAAATTCTTGCGGGTGGGGATCGAATGTCACCACAGTGCCGTAAAGCCGATCGACTCCAGCAGAATCACGACCCGAGAGGCTGTTGCCCTCGGCCCTTGTCTGTGCGATCGAACCATCGAAATTAAAGCCGCTGCGGGCTTGATCGGGCTGTGTTGCTGAGTCGTTGTCCCAGCTTGCCGGATGTTCGCTTTCCAAATTTTGAGCTGTGCCAGGGGACGCAGAAACTGTCACCGAATTTGACCCAGGCGATCGATTTAAAATTGGCTGCACGACTTGTCGGTGCCCTAGGTGCAAACCATCAAAGTTTCCCAAGGCAACGGAAGTTGGAGTCAGAGCAGCGGTACAAGAAGAAGTTACCCACACGCTTAAGATTTTGACACACTTAGCCAGATTGCGATCGCCAGTCGATTTTCCATTTTTCGATTTGAGATTTGAGATTTTACTCCACAGAGCGATCTGGGAGCTCTCTCTTCTTTCTAAACTTTTTTGTTTTCCACTCCTGGCGCCGGGGCTTGTATCCGTCTTTGAGTGAGGTCAGCCGTAGCTTGAATTTGAGATTTCAGACCTCAAGATTTCAGAACCATCTGGCAATCTCAAATCCCTCACACAGGGACTTTAGGGGCTTGCACCGACGCTTCAGACAAATCGTTGTTATGAGGAGGCACCAACTGTAACGACAAACCTTCCCGCGCCATCAAACTGTTCGGGAACCTTTGAGCGACTTGCTCTCCCACCCTGTCTAAAAACTCGTCATTGTGCAGCGGATCGTGGTGAAAAATCACCAATTTTTTGACATTAGCAGCATGAGCCACCTTCACCGCTTCCTGCCAAGTTGAATGTCCCCAGCCGACCTTGCTGGTCTTCTCCGCATAATACTCCTCATCGGTATAAGTAGCATCGTAGATTAGCACATCAGCATCCCGAGCCAAATACAGCACATTTTCGTCCAAACGATCGGGAAAATGTTCGGTATCAGTCACGTAAGCAGCCGCATAACCCCGCCAGTTGACGCGGTAGCCTATAGCTTCCCCGGGATGGTTCAACAAAGCTGTTTCCACCTTAATATCTCCGATTTCCAGCGGTTCGCCCACCTCTATATCGTTAAATTTCAGGTCGGCCCCCATAATTTGCAGGGGCACCGGAAAATTAGGGTGGAGCATCTGGTCGTTCAGCCGCTGCTGGATAGTAGCTTGATTAGGAGTAGGAGCAACAGCCCCATAGATGTGAAAACAATTGCCCTTAATAAAAGCTGGGACAAAAAATGGGAATCCTTGAATGTGATCCCAGTGAGTGTGAGTAAAAAACATATGAGCTTCTACGGGCATCTGCGACAGGAGAGTTTGTCCCAAAACCCGCAATCCAGTACCGCCATCGAAAATTAGGCGGCCCTCACCCACTCGCATTTCTATACAGGGCGTGTTGCCCCCGTAACGTACTGTTTCAGCTCCGGGAGACGCTATGCTACCTCTAACGCCCCAGAAGTGAACCGTAAATTGGTTTTGCATACTAGACATGGGTTTTCCTGCAAGATTGTTCCGGCGAGCCATCGGTAAGGTGTTGACATATTAGTCAGGGATTTACCATCAAACCCAAGCTTTTTGACGGTCGAGTTCCCCACTTGTGGGAAGTGCCAAGAGTCTCGCTTGCCTGAGAATGCAAAACTGTTGGGCTTGACAACTGAGCAAGAAATTACAAGGTAGACCGATCGAGTCTCGATCGTCACTATTCTTTTTCTCTGTTCACTAGCGTAACCTCCGCAGACACACTTTGGGGCAGAAGTTCTGCTTGATTCTGGTCTTGCAGCCGCTGTTTTTTCAGCCTCTGCACTTCCCAAACGCGCCAGCGCGGTTGTTGGCGCTGCTGCTTTACGGGTTTGAACCTTCGGGATGGCTGTCCTGCTATCTAGTCCGGTCGATCGACCATAATATCCAGGTGTCTGGGCGGGTTTACGCCGATATCTGGCCGATCTTGCCGATCGGGCGTAAAATATCCCCTACCATAATTACGGTTAATTCTACCGGACTTGAGATGCTCGGGCCATCGAACCCCTGCCCAGAGAATCAGGAACTGCTGTTAACGAGAAGCCGGTTTAATTAACTGAACTCCCATTAATCCAACACACCCCATCTCAAGCAAAGCTTCTTTCCCGAGGATTCTGCGATCTGGCGATGCCGCCGTCCTGGGAACTATTGCCGTCCGCTTCCGAGTGACTGGAACTTTTGCCCGATCGCACCCTAGAAACAAGGAAATCCTGTGCGGTCGTACTCAATCAAGGTCGTACCGAGGGATGCGATCCGGTCGTGCCAACTTAATGGCCTACCTGAAAAAATTATAGCCGATGCCAACGCATCTGTTTGTTGGTAACGCAGTCCCCTACTCAACTCTTGTTCTAGTTCGGGAGTGCGATCGACATTTTGTTCAAAAATCTTAGCAATTGAGGAATGCTTTTGCTATTAATTATCAAACAATACTCTCTGGATTCAGGCCTCGGTCAGGAGGCTGCTGTCCGTCAAGCTAGCGGTCAAGCTGTGAACCCCGGCCGATCTGACACCTGTTTCCAAAAATAATGCAACGGTAGGCCAACTCCAAACCATCATAGTCATCACTCATTCCCCATTTTTTAATCTTCAATGCGAAAATTTCCAATGGTATGACACCCGGGGCCGCAAGCTTGCAGGGCTGCGGGCCAAAGGCTAAATTTTCGTCGCGCATTTCTCGGCGGACGAATTCGGGCACGGCAAATCCCCCAAATTTCATAAATTTTAAATTTTTCGGGTTGTTGCAGTCATGGCAACTCAGATCCAGCTTCTGTCTCAAGAGTGATTCAGAAATATTCGCGCGCTACCAGTCGTGCTTTGCTCAACAATCTTCAATAGCTCTATTTCTGGTAATGATTTCTCGGAATTAGGCCCAGTTACGGTACTCGCCACGGGTTGAAATTTCAGGTATCATAGAGTCTAAGACTCTGGTTTGCTCAGAATCTAAATCAGTGCTAAAAACGCCTGGATAAATTTAAGTTATTTCTCCAAAAAGTCAGTATGAATCAAGTTAAAAAAACTCCAACCAAACTGAATCGATCGCCAGTGAAAGTGTCCGATCGCACTTTGCAACTCGGTCAGCTACCATCCCTCGACCTGTCCTTAGAAATGACTGATGCCGGAGCTTTGAGAGAATTTAGTCGGGACGATCGCCCGCATCCAAGCCCTGGGACAGCCGAAAAAAGGCGCCGTTCGGTTGATGGCAAGACCGAGCGGGTGGGATCGCCTGTGGTTCCTACCGCCTCGCTCAAGTGGCTGTTAGGGCGTTTGAGTCGATCGAAAGGTTGGCTGGCGGCTTTCACCCTGACAGCAGTTTGGGGATTGTGGAACAGTCAGTTATTGTTTTCTACAGGGCTGGGGATCGCAGCGATGATGCTGGTTTACCGAGGGCAGTTGGGGGACTGGCAATTGCTGCGATCGAAAGCCGAGCAATTTTGGGAGGGCCCGAACCGCCGGTTTGTTTTAGCGGTGGGCGCCGGCCCGATTGCTACCTTGGGCGCTTACATGAGTTGGGCGATTTGGGCGGACTCCGAGAGCCACTGGATGGCCTTGAGCCTGATTTTGCAGAATTTTGGCACGATCGCGATTGCAGGGCTGTTGCTGCGCCAAGCGCTGAGTCTGGGAGCCTCAAAAGATGAAGCGGCGCTCGATCGCATCCTGGCAGATTTGACCGATGCTGACCCCGTGAAGCGTTTGATTGCAGTGCGGCAAATGACCGATTTGGTGAATAACGGTGGGTTTGACCCTGTGAGTTCCGTCAAAAGTTCGAGCACCCGTTCCCGCGCTGCCGAGTGCTTTCGCCTGATGCTGAGTCGAGAACCCGAAGCTTTAGTCCGCAATGCGCTTCTCGAAGGTTTGCAGACTTGGGAGGATACTTATGGCATTGCTTTAGAACCCAAAAATAAAATCATCGACTATTAGCTGACCATCAAAAGCATAAAAAGTAATTCGATGAATCTTCGGGGCTTTGACGCGCAGGGGAGCGCTAGGGGCGATCGGAGAATTAGACCCTGCCAGATTCGGCGCCGGCATTTCATCCTGAACAATCAGGTTCCCGTCGATGTCGCAAGCAGATAAAACCGTTCGCCGAGAACTGGTGACAAGTCCTGACACGCTGCGAACTGGATACTTAAAAGTTACTTCTATCAGTCCGCTTTTTGGGGCTCCCATTAACACTGTTCGCCCAGAACCCGTGAAAAATGCTGGGTTTGAAGGTTGGATGGCGACGGCATTGCTAAAAGTCACCCCCCAATGTGCAAACTGGTGTTCTACTACTTCAAAGCATTTCAAGTCTTCTAAAGCTAGGCGGACGATCGCCGGTGCGGTAGCGCGCGATCGCACCTCTAACCCGGAGCCCGATCGTTCTGGAGTAGCGACAAAAGACTGTTTGCCGTTTAAATCCATCCTTCGACAGGCAGTATCAAATTCTGCAAACCCGTCAGATAGAAGACTTTTTGCATCAACCATAAAACCCTCGCGATCCCGTTTCCTAAGCAGTTGCATTGTTTGTATCCCTCCCTGATATTAGTTGTTTCTGGTGTTTTGGAATTGATAACGGCGAGGCGGGCGGAAATTGCCAAACCTTCAATCAGAGGCATCGAAAACCGATCGCCCGCCCTCAAACAAAAACCTTCGACCTCAAAAGCCACTGCTCCGCAAAATATGGTGATTAATTCGTGATTGGCTCACGGCTGTCAACCTCCCGTCTGCCTGAAAGCGATCTCTAATACTCCTGGTTTCCTTGCGCCTGCTTTCGGAGTCGGCGAACAGACTTTGTTGTGTTGAGGGGTCTTACCCATCATTTTGTTATTATCTCCGATCGGGGATAGGCAAGCAAGGGTGAGGATAACTGCACAGCCCTTCTCCCCAAATCGCAAAACTTAGTGGCTGTCTGTACTTTCAGGCTTCACTTGTACTAAAATAGATTGAAATCAATACTGAATCTTTACAAAAACGCCGTTAGCTTTGCAACTTTTTTAAACAAAGACGAGGCGGCGCACGAAAATCTAAAATCTCACAGCGATTGAGGCTTATTTATGCTTATTCCCCTCGGCTTCGGTCAGCGATCGATAGTTACTTCTCTCGGCAGAATGGTATACTACACTGCTGAAAAAAAGCCAAGGATCGGCTTGCCGACCTCAACTTCGGAAAATCAACCAAATTTGGTATTTTTTCACGGCTTTGGGGGCGGGTCGAGTGCCTACGAATGGTCGAAAGTTTATCCGGCTTTTGCTGCGGAATATCGAACTTTAGCACCAGATTTAATCGGTTGGGGGCGATCGGAACATCCGGCGAAAAATTATCAGGTTGAGGATTATATCACAACTTTGATTGAATTTATCGAAAAAACTTGCGGCAGTCCGACGGATGTGATTGCTTCTTCGCTGACGGGGGCGATCGCAGCTCGAATCGCGATCGCCCGCCCCGATCTGTTCAAATCGCTTATTTTGACGATTCCCAGCGGTTTATCGGACTTCGGACAGGATTACGGCAGCAGTTTCTTTGCTAAGCTAGTCAACACGCCGATTTTAGACCGCTTGCTCTACAGTACCGGCATCGCCACCGACGGTGGCATTCGCAGCTTCCTAGAAGAGCGCCAATTTGCCGATTCCCGTCGCGTTTACCAAGAAATTGTCGATGCTTATCTGGAATCGGCCTTGGAACCAAATGCAGAATATGCCGCCCTGTCTTTTGTGCGGGGAGATTTGTGCTTTGATTTGTCGCTGTACATCACTCAGCTAACAACACCGACAGCAATTATTTGGGGAGAAAAATCTCAGTTTACCAGCCCGGAGATTGGCCAGCGGTTGGCTAATCTCAACCCGCAAGCAATCAAAGTTTTTCAATCTCTGGAAAATGTAGGTTTGACTCCGCAGTTAGAAGTTCCGGCTGTGACTATTGGCTTAATTCGGCAGTATTTAAGGTTGCTTTCCCAAGGGTGAAGAAGTTCGGCCCCCCTTGCAATGTGCGGGATTTAACGGATGTCACGGATAGAAGTTCGGCAACGGATTTTTTAACGGATTTAACGGATGTCACGGATAGAGGTTCGGCAACGGATTTTTTAACGGATTTAACGGATGTCACGGATAGAAGTTCGGCAACGAGAAGTCTACGGGATTTAACGGATGTCACGGATAGAGGTTCCAGGTTCGAGGGAAGAAGGAAGATTAATTCCCTATTCCCCATAGATGTCAACTTAATCCTAAAGACCTCTGTATCTCTCGTTTATATCTAAGTCTAGATCCCCCTCGCATCCCCCTGGTGGGAGGGGAGTAGGGGTTGACGCAAGAAAATACTCTTGTCCCCCCCTTTCGATCGGGGTGCTAGGGGGGATCTAGACTCTGCTAGAAGCGAGATTTATCATGGATTTGAGTCTGAATTCGACACCAATTCCCAATGAAAACTGACAACTGTCAACTGTCAAGCGGTCAACTGTTAACTGACTATTCTTTGACTCGCACGTCGATGACGCTAGCGTTAAAAATGTATTTTTTGCCTTCAAGTTCTAGCGTAGTGCCAATTTTGACTTTGGTATTCCCTAAAACGGGGCCGTTTTCAGTCAGTTGACCTTTTCCCTCTAGGGTAAACATCATGTTTCTGCTGAAGGATTCTTCTTCTCTGGGATCGGGGAGAGCTTTGAGAGTGCCGTTGGGCTGGGGAACTGCTAGGGTTCTGGTTAGGGTTTTGACACCTTTGATCGTAATCTGACCGGAGGGTTGATTGCGGATAATCACATTGATTTTATCCCCGGGCTTGAACAATTCTTGAACGTTTTTGCCTTTGAGTCCGATCGCAATTGCATCGATCTCTACAGGTTTGACACTAGCGCCGACTTGGGCGACGGAACCGCCAGATGTACCGGGAAAGAAGAAGATGCCGACTGCAACCAGCAGCACAATCATCGCGGCACCTACGTCTAGGATGCTGAGTTTGCCGAACAGTCGGCCATGAGAATCCAAAATTTTCATAAATCGCCAATAAACGGACAGCGACAGGAGTATCTGTACAAGCCAAAAGATATTACCACAACGATCGCCCTAAATCCGCAGGACTTGGAGAGTCGGGAGATGGGGAGAGGGGAAGATGGGGAGAGTGGGAGATGGGGAGAGTGGTTAAAATTTGGCAACAAGTTAAAATAGCAACTAAGCAGCGTTCTATTTCGTCTGCCGGTTTAGTGACTTTTTGAGCTTTTCCTAAAAAAAAAGAAGACCGGGCGGTTGAAACCGCGTCTATACAAACAAAACCTGAGGAGTACAGGTTGAAGAACGGACGGTTGAAATTACATTATTTTCTTCAGTCTCTTAGAGAGGGACTTTGTTTTTGTAGATGCGGTTTCAACCGCCGTCTTATCTCCTTCTTCCTTCTTCATTCTTCCTTCTTTTAGGAGGTATCAATCATGTTAAAAAGTTTTTGGTTGACTTGTCGGCATACTTGTGGTCGGGGGATTTATCTATTTCTGTCGGCGATTGTGGCTGCGGGTATTGTGGTGATTTCCCCAGAACCGACTCAAGCATTTTCTTTGCCCGAACTGATTTTTAGGGGCATTCAAGTTATTCAATTGTCGAATATGTCCGATCGCCAAGAAGTGACTGTGGGCCGACAAATCAATCAGCAGTTAGCGGGTAGGGAGTTTAAGATCGATCGCGATCGAGCCACTACAGTATATATCAACCGCATAGGTCAGCGGCTGGCAGAGCAAAGCACTCGCCCGAATATTCCTTATACTTTTCAAGTGATTGACGACAACAATATTAATGCTTTTGCGACGATGGGCGGTTTTGTTTATGTGAATAAAGGTTTGATGGCGGCGGCGGATAATGAGGCCGAATTAGCCAGTGCGATCGCGCATGAAATCGGGCATATTAGTGCTCGCCACGCGCTCAAACAAATGCGTCAAATGGCGATCGCCTCTGGTGTAGCTTCAGCGGCTGGGCTCGATGGTTCTAAGGCGGTGCAGATTGGAGTGGAATTGGCTTTGCGCCGCCCCCACAGCCGCCAAGCTGAGTATGAGGCGGATCAGTTGGGATTGCAAACTATGGGGCGATCGGGCTACGCTCAATCTGGGATGGTAGATTTTATGAAAAAGTTGCTGAATCAGGCTTCTGTGCCGAGTATTTTGAGCACTCACCCAGCTACTAGCGATCGGATTGCTGCTATGGAGCAAGCGATCGATCCGGATCTCGCCAGCGGTGAAGGCTTGAATAATGAGGATTATAAGCTGGAAATGCGTCGGCTGCTGCGATCGTAGATCAGACGGTTAGTCGCTCTTCTCTTCTCTTTTCTTACTTCGCGCCCTTAAGCGTCTTCGCGGTTCGTTAAAAAATAAATCTAGTTCGTAGAGTGCGTCAGCAGCGGGTGAGTTTCGATTAAGGGCGATCGGACTTCAACTGACGCACCCTACAACTTAATTTAAGCCTCCTGTTGAACAACAGAGCTCAACTGAGCTTTCGACTGAGCTTTCGGGAGTGGAATCTGCGGCTTCAATTGTCGGACAACTTCGTCAAACGGCAAAATTCGGACTTGATTGTTAAATACATTTACTTGATAAACTCTGCGGTAGCTGAGGTCAAATCCAGTCAGCCAGCCGCTTTTCGGATGATAAGCACCCGTGTCAATATCCAACCACCCTTGGCCCCTGACTAATTCCCCTGGCCTGACGCCCTCAAAGGTAAAGGTGATCGTGTGACCGGTAATAATTAATTTATCGGGAAAATACGGTTTCGGTATCGTGTGAAATTCCTTGCGAATCCAGCACAGTTGTTCGCTCGACTGTTCATTAATTGGCATTGTCGGATGCACGCCCGCGTGCACCAGCCAGATATCGCCTAAGTCTAAGTAGGTAGGGAGCGATCGCAGCCACTCTAAGTGCTTGTATGGCATCATCTCTGTATCTTTGTAGCTCGCTACTGTCGCATCGCCACCGCTGTACAGCCAAGATTGCCACGCCCGCATATCTACCGAGGGCCCCGACAAAGCATCGAGCATCAGTTGTTCGTGGTTGCCTAGCAGAGTTTGGTAGGAGCTTTGCTGCACAAAATCTAATACCTGAGCGCTTTTCGGCCCGCGATCGATTAAATCTCCCAAAAAATAGACGCGATCCTTCGAGCTCGGGGCAAGTGCCTCTAGCAAGAGCATTAAACCATCGTAATGCCCGTGTACGTCCCCAATAACAATGCGCCGGTACTCCACTGTGTTTATCCGCTTCCCTGACTCAAAACCTTAATTACTAGCTTATAGCATCTGATTTTGCTGCTATTTCCTCCGCTCTTTTGCGGAGGAGGGGTGTCACCCATTATACTGCTGTATATCAAGATTTGGTAAAGCTCACGAGTATCCGTTTGCGTAGGCTGTAGCGTGCGTCAGTTATTTCACCCTGTAGGGTGCGTCAGCCATTGGTCGATCGATTCAGCCGAAAATCACGCGCTGCTGACGCACCCGAAAATACTGATGTCACTGAGTCAAAGCCTTGAGGAAAGTCTGGAGATCTGCCAAAAAACCTTTCTTTTTTAGCGGTTTTGCAGGTGCGGTGGAGTCGGGATCGGCGGTTCCCATAGCTTTGGCTAAAATCCGCTCTAAATCGTCTCCGACGGGTTTTTGGGCAGTTTCCGAAATTAGTTCGTATTCGTCATTGGTTTCTAGCCAGACTTGCCACGGTTGCGGGTAGCAGCGGAATAGCGCGGCACTGTCTAGGGGTCTGATGTAGTAGCAGGATTCGATTTTGTTGAGGAATCGATCGCGCAATTGACGGCCTGCATAGCCTATACCGATAGTAGCAACATCTTCGAGGCGCGGGTTGAGCAGGATTACAGGGCGATCGGCCGCAGCTATGTAAAGTTTTTCGACTTGCGCCACCTCTACCGCCGCCGGATTCACCACCAAAAACAGTTCATCTTCCGGTGCTATGTTATCTTCAACAGGAGTGCGGCTGCTGCCCAAATCACTTATTTTAAAAGGTGTTTCTCCCCAGTCGCGGCGGGCGAGGGCGGCTGCACCAGCATCGGGAAAAAAGACTTTCACCCCGGAGTGGCTCTGCTCAAATTCTGGGAGGAATTGTTGAGTGATAGACTGTGCTTGCAGGGCGATTTCGGGAAATACTAATTCGACTTGCAGGAGATTTTTGCCATCCGAGAGGGCGGCGGCGGTTGCAATGCGGGATTGGGCGATCGCATCATTGAGATCGTTTGGCAGTTCTGTCATTAATCTTATTATTTGTACTCGACTTCTCTCAATCCAATCTTACCGCATCAAGCTAATCAGCATTGAAATTGTATGTCAATAAATAATCCAACTATGAGTGGGGCGTTGCTCCGACGCCGCCCAGAATATGCAATTTAAATATGCAACAGCTTAAGCTACAAAAGCTAACACGGACACGGGCGAGCCGGAACCTCCCAAAAGGCGCAATATGCCGATCGCCAAAATAAAGTCAGCCGCAGGTAACAAGTCAAGATTTGCCAGATTTTCCAGCACAATTCGCTGCTTTTGCAACACCAGTTTGTTAACTGCAAAACTTTCATCTTCTCCCGGATCGACACCGTGAGTGTCCGTACCAATTCCGGCGATTGAGCGCTCTTCTAGCAAAAATTGAGTTGCGGCTTTGCCAAATCCGGGAAAGTGGCAAATTCCGCCCTGGTCACGATTAAAAAATTCTCGCTTGTCATCCCATTTCGCTTGCCAGCCAGTATACAATAAAACTAGATTTCCCGGTGCTATAAATTTGTGCTGCCGTTCCCAATGCAATATATCATCAATTGTTAAAGTGTAGTCGGGATTGGCAAGACTTTGCTCGCGAATGTCGATCGCAATTGCTGGCGAAACTAGCGACTGCGGCGCATAAGAGTCAACGCTCGCGCCTGCTGGATCAAAGCTGTTGGGTGCGTTGATGTGAGTGCCGCTGTGTTCTCCCATTGAGAATTTTCGCAGGAAATAGCCGTTTTTTTCTATTTCAGATACAGTTTCAAATTCTGTCTGCGGATCTCCCGGCCAGATGGGAATGTTTGGATGAATTGCATGGGTTAAGTCTATAATGTCGCGGTAGGCGATCGTTTTTAAATTGTTTGAGTTAAAGTTGTTTGTCATCGGCACAAAAACTCTGGTTATTTTAATGGTAGGGTGCGTCAGCCATTAGCCGATCGATTAAATCGAAAATCCTTCTAGCTGACGCACCCTACAATCCGAGGATTATTTTAATGTAGGGTGCGTCAGCCATTAGCCGATCGCTCAAATCGAAAATCCTTCTAGCTGACGCACCCTACAATGCGAGCATGATTTCAATGGTAGGGTGCGTCAGCCATTAGTCGATCGATTAAATCGAAAATCCTTCTAGCTGACGCACCCTACAATGCGATCGAGCGTCGCTGCCATCACATCCTTGGTTTGCCCGGAAACAGTATACACCAAAGCCTCACGATAAACTCTCCCAGCCGGGTGCAGCGTACCGTTAGCCGCACCGCTGGAAACCACCACCGTCGCGTGCCCGCACCGCACCGCCAAATCAATAGCTTCAGCTCGGAGTGCTAATTGTTCTGCTTTTGAGCTATGTTGGGATTGTGAGAAATGCTGTTTTAGCCGATCGAGCTTCTGCTCCAATTTTGTGCAAGCCACCGCGATAACAGGCGAATCTTTAACTATCGCCGCCGCTGCAATTACATCCAATCCCGCTCGAATACAGCCAAAAGTAGCCGGAACAAAATTCAGGATATTTTTGCTGTCATTTTCCGCAATCCACCCGACAGGTTTAACCGCAATTATTTCCGATTCGTGCAATAACCAATTATCCAGAGTTGCTGTCACAGTATTCGTCGAATTCATGGCGATTAACTGCATGATTTCGCTGACAGCTATTTTACCATATTCACGGTCAATATTGGCAAAAGGTAGCACACCAAAAACCGCACGATTGTCTGGAAGTACCGCAGCCACAATAAATTTTTGAAACAAGCCAAAACCTGTAATCCAAGGAATATTCCCCGACAGTAAATACCCATCCTTTGTGGGAGTTGCGGTGACAGCCGGATTGCCCGAGCGCCTCAAATGCGAAAACCCAATACCCAAGCGTAACTCTTTTTGGGCGATCGCGCGCAAGTATCTGTCTTTGAGCAGTTCATTGTCGCTGCTAGCAAGCATCGCTGTTGCGCTGTGGTGCTGAGTTTGCAGGAAACACAAAGCCCCGGAATATCGCGCCGTCAACTCCTGATATTGGTAAAAAAACTCCGGTGGAATCTCGGCGCCACCCCATTTTTGGGGAACGCGCAACGCCAAGAGCGATCGATTTTCCAATCCCAAAAGTGCTGTTTTCAGCGCTTCCGAATCACTGTCGATAATTTCCGCCCTCGGCGCAACGGACTCTTTTAGGTAACTTTCTGCACTGTCAAGAATCTCTGGGAAATCCATTTTTTATAATGATTTTATAGAACACTCGGCGGTTGAAACCGCGTCTATACAAACACTCACGCACCTCCGTGGGTTGAAGACAAGACGATTAAAATTACGTTATGTTCTTCAGTGTCCGGCAGACTTTGTTTTTGTAGACGCGGTTTCAACCGCCGTTTTATCTTATTCCCAAACTTTCCAAGGAGCCTTCCCTTCATCCCAAAGCTCATTTAAATACTTATATTCCCGATAAGTATCCATCGCAAAAAAGAAGCCCTCGTGACGGTAAGCCATCAACTGTCCCTCTGCGGCCAAACGCTGCATCGGTTCCTGTTCTAAAACACAGTCATCTCCACCCAAATACTCAAACACCCGGCGATTGAATATGATATATCCCACACTAATCCAGCCATCTATTTGAGGTTTTTCAGTGAATTCTCGTACTTGACCATCACTGTCTACATCCAAAATTCCAAAGCGCGAAATCGGGCGAAATGTAGTAACAGTTGCTAGCTTACCATGAGACTTGTGAAACTCCAGCAATTTCTCAATATCGACATCAGCAACTCCGTCGCCGTAAGTCACCATGAAATTCTCGCTATCGATATATTTTTCGATCCGTTTTACCCGCCCTCCCGTCAAGCTGGCCGCGCCAGTTTCAGCCAGAGTTACATGAAAATCTTGTTCGCGATGTTCCTCCTGATAGGTAATGCTATTTTTGCGTCCCAGACAGATCGTAAAGTCATTGTTCATGGCTTCATAATTCAGGAAATATTCTTTAATCATGTTGCCGCGATAGCCCAAGCACACAATGAAGTTTTGGAAGCCGTAGTGGGCATAGGTTTTCATGATGTGCCAAATAATCGGGCGCCCGCCAACATCAACTAAAGGTTTGGGGCGAAATTCTGTTTCTTCTCTGAGACGAGTACCAAGACCGCCAGCCAGGAGCACTACTTGCATTTTTTCAATTTTCAAAATATCATCAATTAATCTATCATCAATTATCAGTAATTTTTCCAAAGAATTATTAACCAACTCTCATATTGAGTGAAGCTTTGTAAACCACATACATCACGAACTGTTCTAAATTATCCTAGGGTGAGTACGGAGAACCCTGTATTTAAATTAGGACTTGCGCAGCACACAAAGAAACCGGGTTTTTTAACCAAAAGTGAGGGTTTTAACCAAGTATTGTGGTTGAAAACCCGGTTTCTGGACACCGATGCGTCCAGGACTATTAAGTGCTGCGCACAATTCCTAACTCACCTTATGCTAAAGTAGGAAACAGACAAAAACAGTAGACAACTATACTGAACATAAAAAACCACAATGAAAACTCAACTCGATCGCCTAAAAGAGTTTTTAGGTATAATCTGCGCGATCGCCTCAATAATTATTTTATGCCAATCGGGAATACCTGGTGTTTGCGCCACGGTTTTAGCACCGGAACTCTCAACTATACCACAAACCAGCATAGCCTTGGTTCCCAACATACCGGGCGGCGGATTAGACTTTCACGAAGCAGCAGGAGGACACACTTTAGAGAAACACGTTGGTAAAACAGAAGCAGAATTAGCACAGCGACTCGCAAACGACAAGAGAATTTCTGGTGCATCTTCCTTTACTGACCGTTCCGTCGCCGAAACAGCCATCGCGGAAGCAATGGACAGAAATCAAAGTGCGATCGACTCCTGGGTCAAAAAAGGAGGCAATCGTTATACAATCGACTACAACGCCAACAGAACAATTGGCATTAGTCTGCGCCGCCGCGCATCCAAAGCAACTCCAGCATCTCGCCTGAAAATCGTCCTCCAGCGCAGCACCAACTTATCTCCCGGATACTTTATTCTCACAGCTTATCCCCAATGATCGATCAATTTCCTCATTTAACCCAATTTTTAAGCTCCTACTTTCACCAAGACTGGCCGCTAGAAGCTGACACTCCCAGCGAAGTAGTGAACAACTACCTGAGTAGCGAACCGCCCGAAAGTATTGAAGCTACATCTCAAGAACTTAGCAGATTGCTAGAAATGCCGATCGCCCCAGCCGACTTAGAAACATTCCTCCTCGATGAATTAGGCTGTTACTATGACCCACAATCCGACAATCAAACCGTCAGAGAATGGCTACAGTCGGTGCAACAATCTTTGACTAATCACAGTTAAAATCTATCTATTTCTACTCGTTAAAAGGTACGTAGTTGCGCTTCAGCGCTCTTTCTACTCGTTACTAGGCTCTGCCTAGAAACGCAGATCGGGAGGCTCTGCCTCCATTTTCTGCACCGAGGCAGAGCCTCTAGATAGGGGTTCCCAGGCCGAGCCTGGGAACCAGTTAAAAGGTACGTAGTTGCGCTTGCCTGGGAACCAGTTAAAGGGGAGTTGGGGTTGACTTTGAGAAGACTCTTGTCCCCCCCTTTTTAAGGGGGGCTAGGGGGGATCTAGGGCCTAACCGTCAACAAATAACCTTCATGTACATTGAAATTAGGAACAACATAAGTCAAGTCATTGCCAGCAACCGAAACACTTTCTTCTTTAACCGTAACCAGCTTTTGCACAGCCCCTTCTAGATTGTTAGGAATCTTCTCTAATTTGAGACTAACTTTTTGACCGCTTTTAATCCCAAGCTGCTGCAAATTCACAAGATTCAAGGTAACGGTTGTTGCTGAGGAATAATTCCGATCGAAATAACCCAAAAGTACCTGTGCTTTACCTTCGGGATTTGACTTGCTAGCTAACGCTACAAGGCGATCGCTATCTGACCGGCTCAGCACCCGCGAATTCACTCCATCAGCATAAGCTTTATAAGTCCACCAAGCCGCCCTCGGCTCAAAAGTATTCGGCGTAACCATCCCAGTCAAGGTATTATTGAAGCAATTGCTAACTTTTTTACCTACTGTTGTATCCCAACAAGCTCTGCAAGCACCGTCAGCTCTTGCATACTCCAAATTATACAAATAACCTAAAATTTCCCCCGGCTGGTACTGCGCTAATTCTCCGACAATTTCGTTGACGTAAATCTTTTGCATTTTCAGTTCCTTGTAAAAGGCACTTTGTTGAAAATTGCGTTTAGCATCGAATACGTGATCGTCCACAAATAAAATTATGGTATCATTGAGCTCGTGCCAAGCGAGGAAATTTACTTCTAGTTTGTTCGCTTTGCAGTAATCCAAAAAGGCCGCGAGATATTCTTTGTTGTAAGTGCTGATACTCGGCCCGCCAATCATTGCTGATGGCCCCAATTCTTCCCGCAATATTTTGTAAGCTCTTTTGTAAGTTTCAAAGAATTGTTCTCTGCTTCCCTTCCAAAACGGATTTACTAAATCTGGTTCGTTCCAGATATCCCAAATAATTTTTTTGCCTTTATTTTGCTGGGCTAATTGTCGGATGAACGCTTCCCAGGCGGGGTAATTTTGATAGGGCCAGCCTTTGGGATTGCTACCGTAACCCCACAAGTCGCTAACTAATAGTTGAAATTCGGCTCCGCTGGCGATGACGCGATCGTAAATATCGAGTCTTCCCGCGCGCCACAGCTTGGGCTGCAAGGGCTTGATCGAGCTATCGGGGGGTTTGCTAGGGTCGATGCCGTGCAGGATGCCGCTCATGGATGTGACACCAGTGGCTGATTGTCCAAAATCGACTGTGATGTTCGATCGCATTTGGGCGATCGCATTTGGCTGCCCAAAATAGGCGATTAACAGGACAGTTACCACAGCTAAGCAAATTGGTAGCAGCTTATTAATAGGTTTGAACTTGAAGGTGAATTGCATATTGTATAGCCTTTCTCAGAAAGATGAGGTACTATAGGGCATCGGGCATGGGGCATGGGGCATGGGGCATGGGGCATAGGGCATAGGGCATAGGGCATGGGGCATAGGGCATAGGGCTATCCTCACTTTTTTGAGAACTGCTATATGTGGTGGGAAATAGAAAAACAAAAGTATGTTGTTGGACTTGGGCGCTCTTTCATATATCTAAAGAGCGCTACTTTTTTGAGAACTGCTATATGTGGTGGGAAATAGAAAAACAAAAGTATGTTGTTGGACTTGGGCGCTCTTTCATA
>NZ_JAUBUN010000042.1:7140-23567 GCF_036702665.1 Microcoleus sp. Aus8_D2 | reverse complement strand
TATCTAAAGAGCGCTGAAGCGCAACTACGTACCTTAAATTTTAACGAACAGGGACGGCAACTTCAAAACCCTGTACTAATTCCATCAATTCTTTCCAAGCTTCTGAATTAATTAGCGCACAAGTATCGAGTTGACCTCCTTTTTCTGAAGATAAGGCCACAAAATTTACGATCCAACTCAAGATAGTTTCGCTTGTCAACAATGGCGTGCATTTCCAAGCCGACTGCAACTTCTCCACCATCCCGGACATATCCCCGCGCTCCCAAGCTTGCCAAGCCTGCCATACTAGATAATAGTAATGGAGCATACTGTCAACTTTTTCGATCTGCTTTTGGACTTTGGGGGCGATCGCAAATTCGTCTCGATTGCTGCTAGCAGATAAGACTTGGGCGACAACTTCTGCGTATTCCAACAGCATCCGTTCTTCCTTGAATAGTTCTTCTGCGCGCCGTTTGCAAGCTTGTCCTGCCAGCCTCCGCAATTCAGGGTTTTGGCCCCATAATTCTACTGTTTCGGCTAACTCTTGTGCAGTCTGTTGCGCGTCAATTGTCGGATCGGTGATTAACTTTCCGGTATCTCCCAACTCTTCGGGAATACCGCTGACTGCTGTGGCAATTACGGGCAATCCTTTCGCCATTGCTTCCATCACTGCTAGCGGCATTCCCTCTGCTTTGGATGATAAAATAAAGATGTCGCTGGCATCTAACCAATCGGCAATATCCCACCGCTGGCCGATGAATTTAACTTGTTCGGTGACTCCTAATTGGCTGACAGTTGCTCTCAATTCCGGTTCCATATTGTCGTGGGTGGTGGAACCGGGGCCGGCCCAAACGAAGTAAATTTGCGGCCAAATAGGCAGATTTTTCAGTTTGGCGATCGCCTGCAATTGATACTGATATCCTTTAATTGGAGTCAGTCTCGCCGCCGTGAAACAAACGACAGCCTCTTCGGGGATGCCTTGTTCTTGGCGCAGGCGTTGGCGGGTTGAGAGATTGGGCGGTTCAAAGTAACTGCTGGGTCTGCCGTAATAAATTACCTTTCCCCATTCCCGAGGCATTTTAAACAAACTCTTGAACAAGTCTAAATTCTCGTGGGAAACAGCTATGACCGCTTTAGCTAAATTGTACTGGTAGGCTACTGCATCGAAATAGGGAACCCGATCGCCGCGGTTGAAATGTTGATAAGTGCGATCGATATAACCGAGAGTAATGATATAAGGTATGTTTTGTGCGATCGCAACTTGTTTCGCAGCAAAATTTGCCATCGGCCAGCCATCGCTAAATATAATTAAATCCGGTTGAGCTTCCGCATAAATTCTTTCAGCATCCGTGCGATTGTAAGCAATTCGCAAAAACTCCCTCATCGTATCGAACTCCAGCCAAATATGCTCGATACCTAGCTGCTGCTGTTCGGTAATTAAAGGATTAGAAGCTTTAGTTTGCACGCTAGTAACTCGGTAGCCGTCGGAGGCTAATTTGCAAAGCAGCGAATGGTTGAACTGCGCCAAACCACCGATTCCGTGGTCTTCTGCGTACACGAGTACGTGCGGTGCAAGTTTGCGGCCAATTGAACTAGGCGCTGATTTAAATTGATAGATATTATTGACTGCCTCCGCTACTATGTCTTGCCATTCTTGTAAATTGGTTAAGGCATAAGCATCAAAGTTGTTCGTGTATTTTTCCGAAGAAACTCTAAAAGTTTCCAACCATTTAAAAACTGTTTCTGTGCCATTATAAGGAGTATAGTACAGGGATTTTCTCAAACACTCGACCATCTCTGGCAAATATCCGTCGCGGTACATCCGCCACGCTATCCAGACTAAAGACTTGTAACGTTCTGCCTTTTGTAATTGCCGTATGCGATCGGGCAAATCTGGTTTGGCGAAGAATTGCTCCATCACATTTTCCATACTTTTCATCAGTTTTGACCCGCCGGACATGAGATTGCGATCGTGCTGGCGGTAGCAAGTTAATATCTCTTTCAACCACGCACATTTGCAGCCTTTTAAACCCAAACGCAAAGCAAAATCTAAATCTTCTGTTGGCGGAAAGCGATGGTCAAAACCGCCCAGACGTTCCCACCACTCGCGCCGCAGCATCATCGCACTGGGACGCACAACTTTGTACATGACCAAGGTTTCTAAATCTAAATTGGGCGTGTCTTCCCAAGGCATGACTGGGTAGATATCTTTTCCGGTTTCATCAACCATCAGCCAGCCGTTTTGTACCATCCCTAAAGTTGGATCGGCTTCAAAACAAGCAATTTGTTTAGCGAGTTTTTCGGGCAAGAAAAAGTCGTCAGCATCTAGAAAAGCTAAAAATTCGCCTTTAGCTTGTTCGCAAGCACGATTTCGAGCTTTGGCTGCTCCTTGATTTTCCTGATCTACGTACTGAATCACATCCCGGTACGGTTCTAAGACTTGCCTCGTATTGTCTGTAGAACCGTCGTCTACCACGATGATTTCCCAGTCTTGGTAAGTTTGATTTACAGCGCTCTCCACGGCTCTAGTAATGTAGCGCTCGCAGTTGTATGCCGGGATAACTACGCTGACTCGTGGTGTTTTTGAGGTAGGTATGCTAGCCATTATTTTTTTCCATTCTGGTAAGTTTCTTAATGATTCAAAGTCGATTGTAACTCCGTAAGTTTGAGCAATCGCACTCAGACGTTTCTGCCAATCTGTGACTGTTGGCCTTAGAGGATAAGGACTGTACTGGATAGATTTTTGGAAAAATTCAACCGCCTCTACTGGATAGTTACTATAGTACAATTGCCACGCCATCCAAGTCAATGCTTCGTAAAAAGCCGGATTTTCTAAATCGCGGATTTGTTCTGGCAAATCTGGACGCTGGAAAAATTGCTGTTTTAAGGTAATAAAAAGATTTGCTTGTTTGAGGACTCTTTTTATTGACACATTTTGGTCGTGCTGGCGGTAGGATACTGTCACTTGATGCAGCCAAGCTGCTTCGCAACCCAACATTGCTAAACGCAGGACTAAATCTGAGTCGTCTACTGAATCAAATTCTGAATTAAACCCGCCTGCAAGTTTCAGCCACTGGTGCGAAAACATCATGGCGCTGGGAAGTACGGGCATTTGTACTATCCAAGTTTCTAAGTCTAATTTTGGGAAATACTCCCAAGGTTTGATATCGGAAATTCTCTCGCCTTGCGGGTTGACAATGCGCCAGCCGCTGTTAACAATTCCTAAGCAGGGTTGCTGGCGAAACAGCGCTACTTGTGCTGCTGATTTATCTGGCCAAAAGAAGTCATCTTGATCTAAAAAAGCGATGAATTCGCCTTTGGCTTCCTGAATTCCTCGGTTGCGGGCTGCTGCTACTCCGGCATTTTCTTGATATATGTAGCGAATTCTGTCAAAATAAGGCTGTAATACCTGATGTGTCTCATCTGTCGAACCGTCGTCTACAACGATAATTTCTAAATCTGTAAAAGTTTGGCACAGGGCGCTTTCTACCGCTTGTGCGATGTAGCGATCGCCATTGTATGCTGCTATAATTACGCTGACTTGCGGTGTCTGAGTCGCTGCTGACATTGTTTGCCTCGCTGTTAACCTGTTACTATCTTAGTTTAATCGAAATAGGTTTTTCCTTAACTTATGTGTAAATTTACTTAAAGTTCGATCGCACAAATGCCATGCAGGGTAGCAGGTATTTACAGCTAGGGAGATGTCTGTGCATGAGTTGGAAATTAGACAAGTTTTGTCCTACAATTATACAGCCAATGATTACTAAACAGGAACGCAACCAGTGAATTCAGAAACAGCAGCGGTTGATTTTCAACAACAGGCAGAAATATATTTAGCTTTAGGGAAGTTGGATCTGGCGATCGCACTTTGCCACCAAATTCTCGCATCCCACCCCGATTCCGCCGAGACTTGCAAAACCCTAGGAAAGGCGCTGCAAGCTCAGGGTAAGCTAGAAGACGCGCGGTATTGGTATAAAGTTGCGATCGCCCACAAACCGGATTTTGCCGAAGCTTTTGCTAACCTCGGCACCCTCTGCGCCCTTTTGCAACAATGGCAAGAGGCGATCGGCTGTTACCAAAAAGCCATCTCCCTGCAACCAGACTTTGCAGGATTTTACCGCAATTTGAGCCGGATATTTACCGAAGTCGGTCAAGCTGAGGAAGCAGCAGACTGTTGGTATCAAGCACTGATCGTGGAACCGATCGAAATACCGGAAGAATATCTCGATTTAGGCAACACTTTGTTGGCGCAAAAAAAGCCGAAAAAAGCGCTGGTTTGTTACCACCGCACGATTTATTTAAACTCTAGTTGTTGTGAAGCTTACTGCAAATTAGCCGAAGCTGCTAGCGAGCTGAAACAGTGGGACGAAGCTATTGTTAACTACCGCAAAGCTATTAAGCTTCAGCCCGACATTTCGGATTTTTATTACAAATTAGGCACTGTTTTGCAAACGAAGGAACTCTGGCGCGAAGCCGAGGCTGCCTACCGCGAAAGTATTGAGTTGAATCCGAATTCTTTTTGGTCTTACTACAATTTAGGCGCAGTTTTGTTCGAGTTAGAGCAATGGCAAGAAGCCGTCGTGCTCTACCGCACGGCTGTGGAAATTAATCCCGATTTTTCTTGGGCTTTCTACAGCATCGGCGAAGCTTGCGGCAAATTAGAAAAATGGTCGGAATCCGCCGCATCCTACCAGCGCGCCGTTGACTTAGATCCAAAAAATTCGGGATTTTTTCACAAGTTGGGAGATGCGCTTTTTCAACTCGAAAAATGGTCGGAAGCTGCGACGGCATACCAGCGGGCGATCGCCCTTAATTCCGAATTTTTTTGGTCTCATTATAATTTAGCATTAACTTTAGTTAAACTCCCGGATTGGTTGGCAGCAATCTTCGCCTACCAGCGGGCGATCGAACTCAATCCAGATTTTTCTTGGACTTACCACAATTTAGGAGAAGCGCTGTTAAAAACCGAGCAGTGGAAAGCAGCCGCTGTCGCCTACAAGCGGGCTATTGAACTTAATCCAAATCTTTCTTGGTCTTATTACAATTTAGGCGATGCTTTGACTGAACTCCACAACTGGAATGAGGCTGTTTCTGCTTACCTTTGCGCGCTGCAAATCGAGCCGAATCTCCCCAACATTTACACCAAGTTAGGCGATGCTCTCATCAAAAGAACTCCGTCAGGTTTAGATGCCGCCACCAGTTATTATCACCACGAATTGCAGCCGCTGCACGCTCCTGAATTTTACTGCGAAACAGCCCAAAAGTTTGCCGAGAGCGATCGGCTTGACGCAGCTACAGTCTTGTACTTGATGGCTTTAGAAATTCGGCCGCAAGATGCCGCAATATCCGGGAAATTGGCGGAAATTTTGGAAAAAAAGCACTCGGCGGGCGATCGCACTATATTATTAGAGTTGGAAACTGACGATATTCGCGATCGCTACATTGCCCGAGTCATCAAAAATCAGACTTTTGCAGAAGTCGGGGGATTGTGGGGCACCGTCAACGAAAAAGTATCCGTAGCAAGCAAATACGGTGCAACTTCTCTGACAATGATTGATGTCACGCCCGAATCCTCACAAATTTGGGAAGATTTTCGCGGACGCATGGCAAGTTTAAATATTGCTAATTATAATTGTATCAGTCGAGATATAACTCAGATTCAGCTTGCAGAAATTGGCGAGCCTTACGATGTAGTCCACTGTGCAGGAGTTTTGTACCATCACCCCCACCCTTTGCAAATTTTAATGAGCTTGCGTCAAATAACAGGGCAGTATTTAATCTTAACTTCAGCAATTACCCAAGAACTTATAGAAAACGAGCGGGGACGCTACGAAATTCCAGCTTCTGGGGTAATCTTCATTCCCGCTTTGGGCGAATCAGAACGAGCTATCTTAACAGCTTACTGGCAGCAGTACACCTACGGCACACCAATTCTCGGAGTAATTGAGAAAGCAGTTTTTGACATCAACGACTTTGGGCCGTGGTGGTGGCTGCCTACAGCTTCTGCTTTAGAATCTATGTGTAAAGTAGCTGGATTTAAGGTTTTAGATAAAGGATTGACTTGGTACAATAACGCTCTGACTCTATTGCTGGGGGTTTAAATATTTGTAAACTAACAATCCTAGCACTGGTGCGCCAACAGCAAAAATCTCTGTTTCTGAGCGAATTCGTAATTCTATTTACCCAAGATTCCTACTAGAAACCAGTTTGTTTGTGTAATTCATAAATAAAATCTAGCAACTGCGCCCGACGGTTATGAAGTTCTTAGGAATTAAAATTAAATAACTTAAGCAATTTGCTTGTTACCAGGCTCTGCCTGGTAACGCAGATCTTGAGGCTCTGCCTCATTTTACCTCGCACCTTATAGTAAAAAGGATTATAGAAGGTGTTTGAGTTATTAAAATTTCGTTCCTTAATTACCGAAAACCTTGCGGAAGATTGCTTCTGACTTTATTCCTAAATAACTAAGCCTTATTCCATCCGTTACATCCGGTACACAATCCGTTGCAGAACTTCCTTTATATTTGGAAAAATCATCAATGAATAATCAGCAACCAGAGACGACATTAGGAAACATTTTAGTAGTAGATGATACGCCAGAAAATCTGCGCTTGTTGTCTACAATGTTGACTCATCGAGGGTACGCACCCCGCTGCGTGATTAACGGGCAAATGGCTCTGAGAGCCTGCAATTCTAATCCGCCAGATTTGATTTTGCTCGACATAATGATGCCGGAAATGAACGGCTACGAAGTCTGTCAGCATCTGAAATCCGAAGCTAAAACTCGCGAAATTCCGGTAATTTTTATCAGCGCTAAAGATGAAGTATTTGACAAAGTAAACGCCTTTGCTGTGGGAGCAGTTGACTACATCAGCAAGCCATTTCAGTTTGAAGAAGTTCTCGCCCGCATCGAAAGTCACCTCACCCTGCGGAATTTACAAAAACAGCTAACAGAACAAAATGTGCTGCTTCAACAAGAAATCACCAGCCGCTTAGCCGTTGAAAAAACCCTTCACGAAAAAAACCAAATTCTGCAAGAAGAAATCAGCAACCGCCTTGCCGTTGAAAAAGCCCTGCAAGAGCAAAATTTGCTCCTCCAACAAGAGATATTGAACCGCCAGCGCGCCGAATCTGCTCTCTTAAAATCCAACCAAGAATTGGCGCGTTCAAATGCGGAACTAGAACAATTTGCTTATGTGGCTTCTCACGACTTGCAAGCGCCTTTAGCAACCATTGCCAGCTACGCTCAACTTTTAGAAAAACGCTACAAAGACCAACTCGACGGCCAAGCTAGTAAGTTTATCGGCAATATCGTTCAGGGCTGCACGAGAATGCAAACTTTAATTGATGATTTGCTCGAATATTCGCGAGTTGGCCGGAGTCGGAAACCTTTTCAACTGACAGATTGCAATCACGCACTCGATCAAGCAATTGCCAACCTGCAAGGGGCGATCCGCGAAACTCAAGCAGTTGTTACCTACAGCGAATTACCCGCGGTAATGGGAGATATTTCTCAGCTCGTACAGCTCTTTCAAAATTTAGTCGGTAATGCGATTAAATATCGCCAGGATGCACCGCCTGCTGTTCATATTACCGCTTGCAAACAGGAGGAAAATTGGTCATTTTCTGTCTCGGATAATGGAATTGGTATTGCTCCGCAGCATCAAGAACGCATCTTTCAAATTTTCCAGCGCTTGCACACTCAAAGAGAATATTCTGGGACAGGTATTGGTTTAGCAATTTGTCAAAAGATTGTGGAACGTCACGGCGGATCTATTTGGGTGGAGTCGGAACCGGGAGAAGGTTCAACTTTTCACTTTACTCTGGCTTGATCGAGATATCATGCAGGCAGTTATGTAGAAGCTAGAAGGCAGGGTAAGCTGAATTAAATCCTATATTTTAAGGGTTCAGCTAGAAGGTAGAAGTTAAATTGCCAGTTAGAATAAAAAATGTTTCGCGTTGACAGCCGAGTAAGTTCGTGATATAATTATAACTCTTAAACACAATTTTTGTAGCGCTCGCTCACACCGCAATCTGACCCCGCCTAAAAACGGATACAATCCCCCAACTTAAGTTGTGTAAGGCCCAAAAAAATAGACTTAAGTTCAAGCTCGCAGATTCATCGGCCCTTGTAAATCTAAAATCTAAAATCTAAAATCGACTGACCGCCGATGTATGTATATGTGCAATTCAATAACTGCCTCGGCCATCAAAGATCAAATCCAAGTTAGCTGAACATTGTTTTTGAATAAAAATATTATGAAAGCAGTTTTTGACTTAGCTCTGCCTCCTACCTGCTTTAAAGTTCTGTTAGTAGAAGACAATGCTCAGGAAGCTGAGCTGATTGAAGATTTGCTGTCAGGAATTAGTGGCCGACAGCGTATATTGCTGACGAAAGTAGAGCGCCTCAGCGAAGCGCAGCAACGATTGAATCAAGAAAGTTTTGACATAATTTTATTAGACCTTTCACTGCCAGATAGTCTGGGAATGGAGACGGTGGCTCGGGTGCAAGAGTATGCGGTAAATGTGCCGATCGTAGTTTTGACCGCCCAAAACGATGAAGAGCTTGCCCTGCGGTTGATTTCGCTGGGCGTACAGGATTATTTAGTCAAAAGAAAAATCGACGGCGAACTGTTAATGCGATCGCTCCGTTACGCCAGAGAACGCCAAAACAGTCAAGACGCTTTGCGAAAAAGCGAAGAAAAATATCGCTCGGTGGTGGAAAATTCCCTGATCGGAATTGCGATCGTCGCTCCAATTATTGACCCCGCAATTGCTGAAAATTGCAATTGGATTGAAGTTAACGATGCGCTGTGCAATTTGTTGGGCTACGAGCGCGACGAACTCGTGCAAAAGCATTGGCTGGAGTTGACTCATCCAGAGGATTTTAAGGCAAATTGTGAAAAATTTTCTCAGATGTTAGCAGGTACGATAGACGGTTACATCTCAGACAAAAGGTGGCTAAAAAAAGATGGCGAAATAGTTCATACGCGAGTTTCCCTGCGCTGCATCCGGGGTCTGGATGGGTCTATAGAGCGGATGATTGAAGTAGTGTTAGATGTGAGCGATCGCTACCGCTACGAAGCTAAACTGAAAGCGTCAGAAGAATTTTTAAACCACACCATAAATGCTACGCCAGACCCGATTTTTGTCAAAGATGAGCAGCACCGCTGGATTATATTAAATGATGCTGTTTGTCAGTTTGTCGGCAAATCGCGGGATGAACTGCTCGGTAAATCAGATTATGATTTTTTCCCCAAATCAGAAGCAGATGTTTTTTGGGCAAAAGATCAAGAAGTATTGACAACAGGTATCTGCTTGGAAACTGAAGAAAAATTCACAGACACCGCAGGCACAGAACACACTATCTCTACCAAAAAGACCGTATTTACAAGAGCAGACGGCAGTAAAGTAATAGTTGGCACAATTAGAGATTTTACCGAATACAGACGGCAGCAAAAAGCCTTGGAACAAAGCGAAGCTCGATTTCAAAAACTGGTAGCTAACCTGCCGGGAGCAATTTATCAATTCCGACTCTCAGCCAGCGGAAAAAAATATTTTCCTTACGTCTCTTCAGGCACCCGCAAACTGTACGAATTAGAGCCAGAAGCAATAGAGCAAAATGCGGAACTGCTTTTCAGCGGAATTCACGCAGACGATCGCTTAGATTTTGAAGCATCGATCGCAATTTCAGCAGCAACGATGCAGCCTTGGCAGCAGCAGTGGCGGCAGATTATGCCCTCCGGAAAAGTTAAGTGGCTGCAAGGAGCATCCAGACCGGAAAGGCTCAATAATCAGAGCAAATCTGGGAGCGAAGGCGATATTCTCTGGGACGGTTTAGTGATGGATATCACTGAATTAAAGCAGGCACAAACAGAGCGCGATCGCTTTTTTACTATATCCTTAGACTTGCTTTGCATTGTGGGTTTCGACGGCTATTTTAAACGTTTAAATCCTGCTTGGTCAACTGCCATGGGCTACAGTAGTGCTGAATTATTTGCCAAGCCGATGCTCGAATTTGTTCATCCAGACGATCGAGAAGCCACCGCATCCGAAGGGGCAAAACTCATAGCCGGTACGTCCAGTACCTGCTTTGAAAACCGCTGTCTCTGCAAAGATGGTTCTTACAAATGGTTGCTGTGGACGGCATCGCCATTTAGCGAAGAAGGTTTAATTTATGCGGTTGCCCGCGATATTACTTCTCGCAAAAAAGCAGAGTCGGAACTTCGGCGGCAAGCAGTAGCAATGGCCGCTGCTCATGACGGCATCGCCATTTTTAACGAACGTAAAGAATGTATTTATGCAAACGACGCTTATCTCAGAATGTACGGCTGGGCTGACCATAGCCAATTGCAAGGCAAAACATGGAAAATGCTCTACAGCCCCGCGCAAATTCAATATCTTGAACGAGAAGTAATGCCGCTAGTCCAGGAAAAAGGTTATTGCAATATAGAAGGAACTGGTCAGCGCCACGACGGTACTATGTTCCCTCAAGAATTGTCGCTGACAATGCTGGCAGGCGGCGAGATAATTGCGATCGTCCGCGATATTACAAAAAGAAAACAATCAGAATATGCACTGCTATTGAGTCAGCGTCGCTATCAAAATTTGGCAGAAGCATCGCCGGTTTGTATATTTCACAGCGATGCGTTTGGTAATTGTCTTTATGTCAATCAGCGGTGGAGCGAAATCACCGGATTAAATTCAGACTTTGCAGTCGAAACAGGCTGGATGAATGCTATACATCCCGATGATGCGGAGCGGGTAAAAAATGAATGGTATCGAGCAATTATTGACCGAATTCCTTTTAAATCAGAATACCGCTTTCTGCGTCCAGACGATCGCGTAATTTGGGTCATCGGTCAGGCGATCGCCGAAATCGGAGAAAATCAGGAAATTAAAGGCTATATCGGCAGTATTACTGATATTAGCGATCGCAAAAAAGCCGAATTAGATTTATTGCGGGTGACTCAAGCCGTAGAAAGCACCAGCGACGCGATCGGCATTGCTGACTTGACAGGGCGATCGATCTACCACAATCAAGCGTTTGTTCAGCGGTACGGCTACACAGCAGAACAACTGAATACAGCAGGCGGAGCAGCAGCGATTTACCCGCAAACTCAAGTGCTGTTAGAAATGTTCAAAACGATCCGAAAAGGTAAATCTTGGCAAGGCGAACTCAGAATCAAAACTAAAAACAACGAACTGGTAACAACTTTATTTCGTGCCGACTGCATTAAAGATGAAACTGGTAATTTAATCGGGCTAGTAGGAGTAATTACCGACATCACCGATCGCAAACAAGCCGAGATGGCGCTGCTGCAACAATTAAGGCGAGAACGCCTAGTAGTTGCCATGCTCGATCGCATTCGCTCCTCCCTCAACTTAGAAGAAATCCTCACCGCTGCTGTCGAACAAGTGCGGCAATTTTTGCAAACAGACCGCACAGTTATTTACCGCTTTAATCCCGATTGGAGCGGCTTTGTAGTTGTGGAATCAGTCGCCAAAAATCGAATTTCCCTGCAAAATCTTAACAATCTAGATCCCTGTTTTAGAGACGGATTTGTGGAGATTTACCAGCAAGGGTGTATTCGAGCTATAGAAGATATTTATTGTGAAGGGCTGAGCGAATGCCACATTAATTTTCTCGAACAATTTGAAGTGAAAGCGAACTTAGTAGTGCCGATTCTCAAAGCACGAGAAAGCATTTCCTATGACCGACCCACCGTAGAAAATCAGCTCTGGGGACTGCTGATCGCCCACGATTGCAGCGGCCCCCGTTCCTGGGATTCCTCAGAAATAGAATCCCTGCGTCAATTGTGCGTCCAATTGGCGATCGCGATCCAGCAATCGACCCTATTTCAACAAGCACAAACCGAAATTGCCGATCGCAAACAAGCAGAAGCCGCCCTACAATTAGCCGCATTAGCAGCAGAAACTGCCAACCGCGCCAAAAGCGAATTTCTCGCCAACATGAGCCACGAACTGCGTACACCTTTAAACGGCGTTTTAGGTTACGCTCAAATCATTAAAATCGACAAACACTTAAACTCTGAACACCAAGAAAGTCTCAGCAACATTCAACAGTGCGGCGAACACCTGCTGATGTTAATTGACGATGTTTTAGACCTTTCCAAAATCGAAGCCAGGAAAATGGAACTCTACCCGGAAGAGTTGAATTTTCTAAATTTCACAAAAAACATTGCCAATCTATTTCAGATGCGGGCAGATGAAAAAGGAATTTATTTCAAGTACGAAGAAGTATCTCCCTTGCCTAGCTGCGTCAGTTTAGATCAAAAAAGATTGCGCCAAATTTTGATAAATTTACTCAGCAATGCCGTTAAATTTACTAACAGCGGCGGAGTTACTTTCAAAGTCGGCTACGTCGGCACAGAAGCCTGGAGTCGATGCCAAGGAGAACATTATGAATTCTCGCTTTTAAGTGCGGAAATGAAACAAAATTATCTGCGATTTTCTCAGAACAAGCTGACAGAAAAAAATACTTTAAAAATTCGCTTTCAGGTAGAAGATAGTGGCATAGGAATAGACCAAAGCAAGTTAGATGAAATATTTTTACCATTCCATCAAGTAGGAGGCAATACATTTGTTGAAGGTACGGGTTTGGGACTTTCTATTAGTCAGAAATTAGCGAAACTGATGGGCAGCGAAATTCGCGTTAACAGCACTTTGGGCAAAGGCAGCACTTTCTGGCTGGATTTAGAATTGCCCGCAGCGAAACGGTACTTAGAGATGTCTCCTTTGCGGGACAAACGCTGGATTGTAGGTTTTGTAGGCAACAAGCGAAAAGTGCTAATAGTGGACGACAATCAACTAAATCGCGATTTGTTATGCAGGCTACTAAGACGTTTGGGATTTGAAATTTGTGAGGCTCAAAACGGTAAAGAATGCCTCTATAAAGCAGTAGAATTTCAACCGGATGTAATTTTAATGGACTTGCGGATGCCTGTAATGGATGGCTTAGAAACTACAAGGAGATTGCGGAAGTTGCCGGCATTAAAAGATGTGGTGTTAATCGCTCTGTCAGCTAGCGTTTTTGAGGCTACGCAGCAAGAGAGCCTCCTTGCAGGATGTAATGATTTTCTTCCCAAGCCGATCGAAGCCAATCACTTTTTGGAACAGTTGCGCGTGCATTTGGGACTAGAATGGATTTATGAGGAATCTTCCGACAGCAAACAGCCGACAGCTCAAAGTTTGTCACCAGCATCTAATTTTCCTGCTTATTCTTCTCTGTTACCTGCGGCCGCTGACTCGATCGCTAAACTTTTGAAACTCGCAGCTATGGGCGATATTGAAGAAATTTTTGAGGAAAGTACAAAACTGGAGAGTTTAGAGCAAAAATTAGCGCCGTTTATCTATCGGCTGCGCCAACTTGCTAAGGGATTTCAGCTCAAACAAATTCGGAATATTTTAAAGCAATATATTGAGGGGAACTAATATCATGTCCGAACAGGGAAATGCTAATAATATTGGTTTGTAGTGAGGACTTTAGTCCTCAGATGGAAGGACTAAAGTCCTCACTACAAACCCGATCGGTTATTTTAACTGCTCAGAATTTGCATCTTTTCAGCGCACTGTCTAGGGAAGCATCAAAGTTATAGCCTCGTTCAACTGTAGGGAAATGTCCGGCTGGAGGTTTCGTAAAGTTTGGTTCTTTTCCGGATTTGTAATCCATGCGTTTGATTTGCGGGTTATATGTCCATTCGATCGCCCATTCGCCCGATCGACTTTGCCATCCTACCTCATCGTACATTTTGCGGTAATCCCCGAGAGCTCTCTCGCACCCCCTGCTGCGCGGTAAAGCCAAATAAGCCGTTGCTGGCGCTACTCCACAGTCGATCGACCGTTTGCAAATCTTTACAAGGCAGCAACTCCATTTCTTCTTTAGGAATCATCCCCACCGCTCGGGCTTTCGGGCCCGCCGCCTCTAACAAGCGCTCGTAGGTTTCTCTATCCGCGGATCTCCAGTTTTTCTGCGCCAAATTATCCCGGAGTTTCCGATAGTCTACACCGCGATCGCTCGAGAGCGGAACTTGATTTAATTCTGGCGCCGTCTCCCCCGATTGCTGTGGTATTTCTGCGCTTCCCCCACTGCTGGAAGAAACCGGCGCTACAGAAGCTACTGGGTTATTTGACTGCATTCTCAGACCCAGCCAAACTACTGCTCCAGCAAGGCTAAATAGCCCAAAAACGATGAAGAAAGTTAGGCTCAAAGCTGGTCTGTTATTCTTTGCCCGAGTTTTCTGTGTTTCGTTCCCATCCCTTATACCCGTTTTTTCTAACAGTATGTGCCGTTGCAACTCGCCTGATAAAACCATATTATTTACGGGCAATCTCAATTTAGCACTGTCCAACTAGAAAATCTATCTGCTGTTGTAATTATTTAACAATGATACCGCTCTCTGCCGTTATTATGGGTGTAAAATATCTGTTTTTCGGACAATATTTCCCCGGTTTTTTCGATGGCATTTGGAGAGGTTGGTGGAAACAACATCCCACCCTAAAAAAATGTTGTAGGAAGTTGCTTTGAGCATCCAAAATATTTGGGGAAATCTTGCCTAATTTAACAAGAGACAAAATAAATCTCTAACAGTCAGCCACTGCGCAACTGCTGTTAAATGCCAGCGCTCTTTGGGAACAGCAAAGATTTTGAGCGGCGCCTGCTGTAAGTCGATCTTGCGGTGTTTTGTACTATTTAAAACAAGAATTTTATGGTAAACTCAAGTAAAAAGTAGCCTTCGATCCCCAGACTCAAGTCCCAGGGTTTCTGGCTATTTTTTGACAATAGAGTTTTTGAGAGAGTTGCGATTGAAATTACTTTGCCTCAGTAACGGCCACGGAGAAGACGCGATCGCCCTTCGCATCTTGCGGGAACTGCAACAGCACCCGCATCCCCCAGAAATAGCCGTGTTTCCGCTAGTGGGCGAAGGGCAAGCTTTCGCTCAACTAGAAAACGCCCGCATCATCGGCCCGGTGCAGCGGATGCCTTCCGGCGGCTTTATTTACATGGACGGAAAGGAATTTTTGCGCGATGTCAAAGGCGGCCTGCTTCAGTTGACCCTAGCTCAGTTTAAAGCCATCCGCGCTTGGGTGCGATCGCAACAACTGTCTGGGAATCAAGACGCCGTTATTTTAGCCTGCGGGGATATTGTACCGCTGCTGTTTGCTTGGCTGGGCGGCGCGCCCTATGCGTTTGTCGGTACTGCCAAGTCCGAGTATTATTTGCGGGACGAGAACGGGCCTCTGGCTCGCAAATCCGGCATTTTTGCTGGGATTTGGTCGCCGCGGCGATCGGATTACTACCCTTGGGAGCGCTGGTTGATGACGAGAAAAGCCTGTCGCGCCGTGTTTGTCAGGGACGCCCTCACCGCCGAGACTTTAGAAAAACTGGGAATTCCCGCCTACAATCTCGGAAATCCGATGATGGACGGACTCGAACCGGAAAACCCAGCCCGTTTTTACGGCCCTGATGCAGAGTATCGGGAAATGGAGCGATCGCTCGTCATCACCTTACTGCCCGGTTCCCGAGCGCCGGAAGCCTATGCTAATTGGCTGCTAATAGTAGAGGCTGTAGCCGGAATTTTGTCGCTGTTTGCCGATCGTAAAGTGTTATTTTTCGGAGCCATTTCTCCAGAGTTAAACTTAGAAGCTTTGCGACCTACTTTAGAATTTTTCGGCTGGCGACAAGACGGCGAAACTAAAACGCAGCGGCGAGAAGGAAGTATTTTGCGGCCTCCTGTTTCTAGCGCTCAAGAAATGAGGAAAGAATCTCCTAATTTGCTATTGCCATTGACCTTTGTGCAGAGAAACGCCACGATGATTTTAACTCAGCAAAGTTTTAACGATTGTTTGTCCGAAGCCGATTTAGCGATCGCCATGGCCGGAACCGCTACAGAACAATTTGTCGGTTTAGGAAAACCGGCGATCGCCATTCCCGGAAACGGCCCGCAATTTACTCCCACTTTTGCCCAAGCTCAAAGTCGTCTCTTAGGCCCGTCTTTAATTTTAGTCAAACATCCCGCCGAAGTTGCCGGCACTATCCAGTCTTTGCTCCGCGATCCCGATAGGTTGCAGCTAATCGCTGAAAATGGCTGGCGCCGCATGGGAGAAAGCGGCGCATCAGCCCGAATAGCCGAGTGTTTAATTCAGCAGTTCGGCGAATCCAACAATTCTTAATTGCCTGGAATACACTAGGAATACAACAAGGTTTTGTCCCTACTGAATATCTTTAATACTACTTTATTTAAAAAAATCCTGTTCGCTTAATACTAACTTCCGTTGTTTGTAGTGAGGACTTTAGTCCTCTGATTTGGAATGCGGACTAAAGTCCTCACTACAAACCAATTTTTTGTCGTTTGTAGTGAGGACTTTAGTCCTCTGATTTGGAATGCGGACTAAAGTCCTCACTACAAACCAATTTTTTGTCGTTT
>NZ_JAUBUN010000042.1:0-7040 GCF_036702665.1 Microcoleus sp. Aus8_D2 | reverse complement strand
GTAGTGAGGACTTCAGTCCTCTGATTTGGAATGCGGACTAAAGTCCTCACTACAAACCAATTTTTTGTCGTTGTTCGAGTAGGATACTATAAGATAGCACCCTACCAATACAGCACTCGCAGACAATTTCAATTCGCCTTTTTTTCCGAATATTGAACCCAGAAATTAGCCTAAGAAATTTTAAAATCTGATTTCACCAAAACACCCGGTTCTCGCTGCATCGGGAGCACATCTAAACTATCCAATTGCGCGCAATATTTTAAATCTTCAATCACGCCCAAACCGAGGAGGCGCTGGCCGTGACTGGCTTTTTCCAACAATTCATGCAGCCGATCTTGCCAGTGCAGATAAAGAGCGATCGCCCCAAACACTTCATCGTTACCAGCAAAATCGATCGCCGGAATACCGCTTTCTGCTAGCAAACTTTGGGCGATCGCACCAGCACACACCGTATCCTCCAACGAATAACTTCCTTCCCAACCAGAACCCACAATCCAAATACTTTCCGGCTTTTTGCTTAACAAAAACTGCACCACAGACTTGCGGTTGTTCAAAGCCGCCGTCAACACAGTTGCAGCAGCTTGCACTCTCTGCAAAGCCCGAGTACCGTTAGTTGTGCTAATAAAAATTCGCTTCCCAGTCACCTTTTCTGGCGCGCAGTCCAGCGGCGAATTCCCCATGTCAAAACCCTCAACTTTCGCGCCGCCACGCTCTCCGGCGCGAATCCGCTTGTGGGCCGGCCATTTTTCGCTCAGGGCCATCAGCTTATCTAAGTCGCTGAAAACTTGCACGGCTTCCGCACCATTATTCAGGGCCGTCGCCATTGTCGTAGTCGCCCGCAGCACATCAACTGCGATCGCGCAAGCCGGCATCTTGTCTGCTGGCGTAAGTTCCGGGGTATGGTAAATAAAAAGCTTCACTTTTGGGGCTACCTGCAATAAATCCTCATACGCAATAATAATAGAAAGTGACGCTCTCACCGCTAATATGTCAAAACAGCTCAATTCAAATCCCGCCCGCGCAGCTCTTAGCGCACCACTTGGACTCCTCGCAGGTTTCACCTATCCTTTGCGAGCTTTCACGCTGATTTGGCAAACTCCCAAGCTGTGGACATATGTATTAGTTCCCGTCGTCCTAAATTTTCTAATTGGTATCGGTCTTTATTTAAGCTTGCTATTTCCTAGTTTGGCAGGCATAGACGTTTTAGTTGCAGATTTGTCCGTCGGATTTAATTCTTTAATTGCAAGTTTACCAGATTGGCTGAGCTTTCTCGGCGGCTTGACACTCGCTTTCGGTTGGCTGCTGCGCGTACTTTTAGTCTCAGGACTTTTGCTAGTAATCGGGTTTTTGTTAGTTCAGTTTGGCGTAATTCTAGGTTCGCCTTGGTACGGCAAACTTTCCGAACAACTGGAACTACTGCGGAACGGTCAATTGCCCGCAGAAGCACCAATGAATTTGGCAAGTATTTTGGGGGATATTCAAAGGGCGATCGCCTTTGAACTCCAAAAACTACGTATTTTGTTGAGTTTCGGTATACCGTTGTTGCTGCTAAATTTTGTTCCAGGATTTGGCTCTATTCTTAGCAGTTTGGGAGGCGTAGCTTTGGGTGCGACTATTGTGTGTTTAGATTTTTTAGATGCACCTTTGGAGCGGCGGAGGCGGCCTTTTCAGGAGAAGCTGGAGATAATTCGGGCGACTTTGCCGGCTAGCGGGACTTTTGGTTTGGTTTGTTTGGGTTTGGTGAGCATTCCCCTGCTGAATCTGTTGGCGATTCCGCTGTGCGTCACGGCGGGAACTTTGTTTTTTTGCGATCGCATTTGGCCCGCCCGCTTTGCACCACAAGAAACAAACAACACTCCAGAAACTAACATTACAACTTAAAAACTAGGGAGATGCTTCTACTTTCTGCTGAATGCCTTCTACTTTCCGCTGACTCTGGGAGTTCAAGCTCAGAAACGGGCTTAAAAATATCCAACTAACGAAAAAGAATGAAGCTGTAAATAGCTGGACAATATCGATCGCCGACAAATATCCGTCAGACAATAGTGCAATGCTTCTATCTGTCAGCCCGAAGATCCAAGACAGAATCCCAAACAGCCAAATGCCTTTTTGGAGCATTGGCAAAAATGCTGAGACTTCGGAGTTTTGCTGCTTGTTCATTGATTTAGCCCTTGTTTGCGAAGAATCTAATAAGCCGGGGCACCCCAAGGGCTTAAGGATTTTTGGTCTCTCCTCGGATTCCCTTTGTTACCTCTATGTTAAGAAATGTTTCCAGATATTGCAACTGGCCCCTGGAGATATTCGCGCATCTATCTCAAGAGGTAGTAAAACGGTGAAAAACAAGTAAACTTTGCTACACTTTGCCAAAAAAGCTGCATGGGCACCCAGGCACCCAGCCTCCAGCAACAGCTTGTCATTTATTGTGAAGTATGTCATACTACAAAAAGTTCGATCGTTCCCAGTTCAGTCCTCAAAGCCACAAAACCCGCACGACAAACAATTTGAAGGTTGGTACCAACCAAACTTCTGATAAGTTCAGCATCAATAACACTAAACAATGGCACGCTTAAATCAGATTATCGCGATCGAGAAAGGCATCAAAAGCCGATCGATCCAAGAACTAGCAGAAGCCCAAAAAGCCCTCCAGAAGCCCGCCGTGCTTTCGGGAATCTCCCGCACGTACCGCCCCAAAGACGAAGAAGGCGAACAACTCCCGCCCGAGTCCAAAAAAGTCGAAGTCAAAGCCGAAGAGATTATCCGGAAAACCACAGAAGTTTTGACCAAACTCTTCGACGCCACCGCAACCAAAGATTGGACAAATTGCCGCGCCCGCGCCGACGTAACCGTAGACGGAAACGTGCTGTTGAGCCAAGTACCGGTCAGCTATTTGCTATTCATTGAAAAGCAACTGTCTGATTTGCAAGCATTCATCAAAAAACTTCCTGTTTTAGATGCTTCCGAAACTTGGACTTTCGATGCTTCCGCCGACTGTTGGGCCACAGAACCCGTGCAAACTCTCAAGACTTTTAAAACTCCGCGCAATCACGTTAAAGCTGAAGCTACCGAACACCACCCGGCTCAAGTCGATGTTTATTATGAAGATATTACGATCGGCTACTGGCGGACTGTCAAGTTTTCTGGATCTCTGCCAGCGCGGCGGATTAACGAGTTGCTGCAAAGGGTAGAAATCTTGCAGCAAGCTGTGATGTTTGCCCGCGAAGAAGCTAACAATTCTGATGTTGAGGAACAGAGAGTGGGAGAAAGAATTTTTCAATTTATTTTCCGCTAATTGCTTGCTTTTTTGATAGTTATGGTTTAAGATATAAACAGAGTACAAGTTCAATCTCAAACTTCAACTTAAACCGTACAAATGTGAGAGTACAGGTTCGACTCCTGTCCCTTCTACCTAACCTGGAGGGTAGCCCAAGTCGGCAGAGGCAGCATTACGTACAAATTCAATAGCAAGTTATCACTCTAAACTCAGCATTCTGGGCCGATCGCTAAAACGAATCCCCAGAAGAGTAATTTACCCGAAGTGAAACGTACTCAACGCCCGATCTGGCGATCGCCCGCATCCGATCGCAAAATCTCCCCCAGCCAAACTCCCTGTTAAAAACAATACACCCAGCGCTGCCGGGAGCGTTTGCGTCAAAGTGGATGCCAAACTCCGATCGAGCCTGGCCCGTAGGAGAAACCACCGGATCGGGCGTGATGTGAAAAAAGTTGCCCTCAATCCCTCGCGTATCTGACCAGTAAGGCGTAGTTGGTATTTTGTAGTCAAACCCTTGTGGAATTGGGCCTTTCCCCCGCTGCCACTGATCGCCGTGCTGCTGCCACCCCGCGCATCCGGAAGTCGCTAAATAATCAATCTTGTTGCCGTCGGGATAAATCAGTTGCAAACTTCCCAACAAAAGTTCGGGGGCAGCTTGCAGCCGCATTGCAAAAATTAGTTTGTGCATATTATTTTCTGGCTATTTTTAAAATGCGATCACGCAAGCTATCAAGCAAGTAGTCGGCTTCTAAAAGCGCATCTTCAAAACCAGCCTTAGACATTAAATATCCTCTGTCTTTAGCCAAACTGAGCAAAGCATCGATTAGCTCTTCTAGGTTAGAACAGTTGGTTTCTAAAAGCCGTCTTGCTGTAAGTTTGGGCATTGTTATTGAGATTTAAACCCGGAATTTCCGGCAATAAAGTTTTCAACGTTAGTAAGTCTTTGATCGTGAAATTTAATCGTTGCTACAACCTCTGCGCGTTGTTTGGCTGCATCTACAGCTTCTTTTTGCATAGATCTAATAGCATTTACAAGTACAAGCAGTACAGCTAAAACTACGCTTAAAACAGCTAAATCTATTTTTAGCAAAGTTGACGTTAGATTCATGACTGTCAATTGAAATTGTTAACTAAATTTGCTCAACTTAAACACTGTAAATCTCAATAGATGCAACAAACTGATTGTTTCTATTGTCAGAATAAAAAGGATAAATTGTTTCGGACAACCCTGTTAGAGCGTTCGATCTCCGAACCGCTTTGACCCCTTTTTTTCTGGGCACGGCTTTTATGCCAATTTTTCGCACTAAATTTTCCCGCAACTTCCATCCGTCAAGCCTAGAGCTTGGTTGCTGGATCGTTCCGCGTTCCCACTGAAAAGCGCCAGGAGGACTTGCACCAAGCTGAACGGGTTGTCCTTCAGAGTTTATACCAAACTCTTCAGAAACGGCATAACCTTCAGGTTCAAATCGAACTAGAGAAACAGAACCGTCAAAAGGAAATACCTTTTTGACGGATACAATCATTGGCTGAAGGTTAACAAACCAAATATCAGCAATTAATCCGTAAACATCAGGGCGAATAATTTTACCATCGGTTCCGACGATTGAAGCTTCGCTAATAAGAACTTTTAAGCACAAAGGCGTTATCCCAGCGTCTTCATCTCCAATTAAATCCCTGCCCCAATCGTAAGTTTCCCAATCATTAGTATCGGGCAATTTTCGGAAAATATGGCTACCTAAAGGAACCCACATGATTCTCTATCCTGGAACAAATTAAGTCTGAATTTAACACGGCAATTTTTAGATATTCGTCCATGTCTAATCCAGACATTTCAACCGCTTCTAGCCATTCACTCTCAGTAATTTTTTCATCCAAAAAATCTCGAAAAGCATAAGCAGCTTGATAGATTTTTGCGATTCCATCCATGATTTCGCTCGCTTTCATGTCTGGCAATAAAATTATGGAAGGAGCAAAAGAAACGCAAATATCCATTTTAATTCCGAAGGAATCTTTCAGGAGTGAAACTTGCCCGGTAAATATTGGCAGTGTCGCCCGCATCGCGAGTCGCAATAACCCCAGCTAAAACATTGGCCTTAGTTTGCTCGTGATTATTTGGCGCAGTGCCTGTCGAGCCAAACGGAAATGTATATGAATTCCCGTTTTGCTTCCTATAGTTGACTCGGGTTATCGAGCTTAACTTATTAGCATTTACGTTAGCAATTGCACCCGTAAAAACTGTAATTTTTGCTGGGACAAAACCACCAGAGTTAGCAAAAGTATCTAGCAAATTTAGATTATTGTCTCCAGATGTTCCAGTAGCATCTAAGCCGACAGTAGCAACCTGTGGAAAAGCGCGACCAGAAATTTTAACTTTCTGAGAATTGGGGTTATCCGTGCCACCAATAGGTTTGCCAAAAGGATTTATCCCTCTTACAATAACCCCGCCTCTCGGCTCAACTTCTCCGGCAGCAGGTTTTGGCGCAAACTCTGGGTTGCCATTTTTGAATTGTAAATAATTAGCTAAGGGCGAACCTGCCGGAGGAGCTTGGCCGTTTAGCATTTTTAGCGCAAATTGCAGTCTTGAAAAACGACGCATTTTTTAATGTCAAAATTTGAGTGTAGGTTAAAAAAAACAGAGGAGAGCGATATTTTTTTAAGCTAAGAAAGGCAATACCTGCTCGGAAATTGGCGATTTGACTCGAACAACAATTTGCTTAACCATGAAAAATCCGCCTTTTCCGTCTCCCTGTTGCTGGGCAGAGGGTGCAGTTACCGATTGAATCGTTTCTCCTACCGCCAGCGTTTTATTTTTTTCAAGCTGACATTTGTAGTAAGCCATTAGCCCGCTCCATAGAATCGGCAGCACGTCATCGTCATTTTTGAGCAAAAGATTGTCAAAAACTTCGTATTCTTTCGAGCCAGTTTCAAGATATGCGAGCAGTTGCTCTTTTGAGATTGTCATTATTCGTCGTGCTGTAAGCTTGCACTTTTACAATGGCGCAAAAGCCTGGCAGGTGACAACCCCTAAAACCTTTGTTTTACAAGCAATTCATTATATTTTTTCTTATGTACAACCCTAGGGGTGTGCAAAGAATTATATTTTTTGACTTAAGGTTTTGTAAATTTTTGTAAAGAGTCTTTAACCCAACGGTGGTAAGTTAATGGGTTCTTCGCCAAGCCACAGGTCAAACTCAATCCTCTGCTCGTCCCAGACGCGATCGGACAAATCCGACCGTCCCTCTAAATCTTGCGATCGCCTGCGCCACACAAGCACGGCTTTGCTGGGATACACAATAAAAGGTTGCTGTCTGCGGCGGGCAGTAGGGTTGGTATAACCTGAATCGCGAACGCCGTTTGGCACTATTTCAGCAGTAGACAAAGCCAACAACTCTTCAATCTTCTGCAAACCTTCGTTTTCTGAAGTTGCGTAAACCTGCATTTGGCGGCCGTTGTTTAATTGAGCTGTCACCAGTCGCTGCCCGCTGGTATACAATTTTGCTGCCAACTTAATTTTTTCCCAAGTCAGACCGCGCTTTACGTCTGGAATAGTAATTTGCCGTTTGCGAGCCCGTTTGCCGTCTGACATCACCCAAGGTGGTTGTTGTCTTTCCTTAAACTCAACAACCAAGTAGCGCTCTTGAAACTGAGGCCGCACGTAATCGTCAACCGGTGTACCGTTAATCAATACGCCAACATCTCGATTGCCAAGCATTTGGTGAGTTGCCATAACCTGAACCACTGCCGGCCTGAGCACAGCTTCGGGCCCGGA
>NZ_JAUBUN010000041.1:0-68948 GCF_036702665.1 Microcoleus sp. Aus8_D2 | reverse complement strand
ACATCCCCATCCCCGACAACATCCCCATCCCCGACAACATCCCCATCCCCGACAACATCCCCATCCCCGACAACATCACCATCCCCGACAACATCCCCATCCCCGACAACATCCCCATCCCCGACAACATCACCAACACCATCACCGACACCATCACCGACACCATCGCCGAAAACTTCGCCATCTCCAACAACTTCGCCATCTCCAACAACTTCGCCATCTCCAACAACTTCGCCATCTCCAACAACTTCGCCCGTAGCTTCCCCAATTAGCTATTCGGTGATTGTCTCCCAAGAAGCTACCCCCCCAGCAGTACCGACAATTTCGCCAATACCCACAGCATCTCCCACAACATCTCCCGAAAGTTCGCCCATACCAACACCCACAACATCTCCCACAGCATCTCCCGAAAGTTCGGTAACACCAACACCCGCAGCATCTCCCACGCCAACACCGACAGCATCTCCCACAGTATCTCCCAGTCCAACAGCATCTCCTTCTGTGCTTTCAACTCCTAGAAAAACATCGCGTATGGTAGTAATTGGCACATCTCAATTTGTGACTAACGGTTGGTTTGACCAACAACTCAATAGCGACGTGTTTCTCAACTCGGTCAGTTGGTTGAGTAAACCAGACCAGCAAAGCTTTTCTATCAGTCCGAAAAAAGCTACCAACCGCCGCATTAATATGACTGTCGTCCAAGTAGGATTGCTGGTTTTAGCTTGGCTAATTTGGCCTTTACTCGGACTCGGAATTGGCGGCACTATCTGGTGGAAGAGAAGATAATTTAGGCAACGGATTTTGAAACTGATTTAACGGATTTAAGGGATTTATTTGCCTCTTTATTGTTTTTCCACCCATTCCCAATTCCCAATTCCTAATTCCTAATTCCCCTAGGGTGCGTCAGGGGGGAAATTATTAGTTTGAGGTCAAAATATTCAGCCCTGACGCACCCTACAATCACTGCTAACTTTACCAATTACCAATTACCAATTACCAATGACCACCCTTCGACTTCGCTCTGGGTAAAATGACCAATGACCAGCCTTCGACTTCGCTCAGTCTAAAATGACCAATTACCACCCTTCGACTTCGCTCTGGGTAAAATGACCAATTACCAATGACCAATGACCAATTACCAATTACCAATTCCCCAACCTAAAATCTAAAATCTAAAATCTAAAATCTAAAATCTAACTGTGCCTAATTCCGAGTTATTATGAAATTGCAGAAAAATACATTCCTATTGATAGCCGTTGCGCTGACCATGGCGGGGTTGGTTTCTTTGTATGAGACGCAAGTGTCTCCGAAACAGGAAGCGGCTAAGGACGAAAAACATAAAATTTTTACTTTCAAGTCCGATCGCGTACAATTCTTTACAGTCAAAACTCCGGAAAATATCTTGACTTTTGAACGAGTTTATGCAAGGAAAGGAGGTAAGTCGAGCTGGGAAATGAAATTACCAGTGCAAGCACACGCGAGTCAGGCATCGGTGGATTTTTTGCTAGACAGGCTGGCAACAGGAAAGAGCGATCGCACAATTAATATTACTGCCGCTCAACTGCCAGAATTCGGTCTCGACCAACCCCAAGCTACAGTCACAGTCAAGCTGGACAACCAGGAAACTCACCGCCTAGTTTTAGGCAAAACAGACTTTAGCGGCCACTTCTTGTATGCTCAAGCCAATCCGGCGGAAGCGCTACCTCAAAATTCAGCGCAAACTTTGCCAGTGCTGCTAGTGCCTTTTGACTTGAAAAATGCCGTCCAGCGACCTTTGTCAGAGTGGAAAAAAGCTGAAGCACCCAAAACAGAAGAGAAACCGCAAACACCATCTCCCACAACATCTCCCACATCTTCTCCCGAGAGATCTGACGAGCCCTCTGTCACGCCAAGTCCTGAAAATCAATAGATGGATGGAAGTCGATCGAATTTGGTGCGGGACACAGGAGATTTGGTATTGTCTAGTAGCGCTCTGAGATAAAATCTAAGGAATAAATTCTCATACCAGTTCTCCAAAAAATGTCACGGCAAGCAAGCTCCAAACCCTTATGGAATAAATCATTCCCATCAAAAATCGCAAATCGCAAATCGAAAATTGTATAAAACCTCTCAATTCCAACATTCCTCGCCTAAAATACAGAAAAGTCTAAATTTAAACTGTATTCAAGTGGCGTGCATTACTCCCAGGAAAGGGCGAATATGTTTCAGACAGCACTCAACCAAGGTACGACAGCAACGGATACAGCGCTTGACGTTGAACTCCGCAAGGTCTTTAAGGTATTTAACGGCGAAACCGCAGTCCGCGGAGTTGACCTCAGCATTCGTCAAGGAGAATTTTTTAGCATTCTCGGGCCCAGCGGCTGCGGTAAAACAACCACGCTGCGTTTAATCGCTGGTTTCGAGACTCCCTCGGCGGGCGAATTGATGATTCGTGGCCAGTCGATGACGAATACTCCAGCTTACCGCCGTCCGGTAAATACTGTGTTTCAAAGCTACGCCCTGTTCGGACACATGAATGTCTGGGACAATATCGCTTTTGGATTGCGGATTAAAAAGCTGGAGAAATCGGAAGTAGAAGAACGGGTGCGGGAAGCTTTGCAATTGGTGAAAATGGAATCTTTCGCCAACAGGTTTCCGGGTCAAATGTCGGGTGGCCAACAGCAGCGGGTGGCTTTGGCGAGAGCTCTGGTAAATCGACCGGCGGTTCTGCTGCTGGACGAACCGCTGGGTGCTCTGGATTTGAAGTTGCGCAAGCAGATGCAGTTGGAATTGTCGAATTTGCATCAAGAATTGGGTTTGACTTTTGTGATGGTGACTCACGATCAAGAAGAGGCGATGAGTCTTTCTAACCGGATTGCGGTGATGCACGAGGGCAGAATTGAGCAAATTGGTTCGCCTGAAGAAATTTATGAGTGTCCCCAGACAGCTTTTGTGGCGGATTTTATTGGGGATACTAATTTGTTTTCTGGTACGGTGGAGTCGATCGACCGATCGACTATTACAGTTCGCACATCAGCAAATCAGAAAATAGTCGTTCAGCAGTCGGATATGTGGAATGGCGTCATCGGTGACTCTGTGGTGGTTAGCGTCCGGCCTGAAAAAGTATATCTGAATCTCTACCAGCCGGAATTGTCGGTTAACTGTTTTGAAGGGCGGCTCAAAAATATCATGTACATGGGCACCCACGTTCATTACGTGGTTGAGTTGGCGTCGGGCGATAAAATTACTGTGCGCCAACCAAATACGGGCGGCTCTTTCCCAGACCCGCACACGCCGATTTATGCTTACTGGGGAACTACTGATTGTCTCGCGTTGGGCGATCGAAAATAATTAGTCAGTTGTTAGTTGTTAGTTGTTAGTTGTTAGTTCCAATAACAGATAACCAATAACAGATAACCAATAACAGATTTATGCTTACTGGGGAACTACTGATTGTCTCGCGTTGGGCGATCGAAAATAATTAGTCAGTTGTTAGTTGTTAGTTGTTAGTTGTTAGTTGTTAGTTGTTAGTTGTTAGTTATTAGTTATTAGTTATTAGTTGTGAGTTGTCAGTTGTTAGTTCCAATAACTGATCACCAATAACAAATTACCAATAACAGCTCACCAATAACAGCTCACCAATAACAGCTCACCAATAACAGACAACAAATTACCAATCTTAGAATCTGTGCCTCCGACAAATCTACCAATTTCCAGGATTTTCCCGGCTAATTCCACACGCCGTCAGTTCCTAAAAAATTCGGCGGCGACAATTTCCGGGTTAGCCCTTTCCAGTTGCGGCTGGCGGCTTGCAGACGTACAATCTGCTCCTCCCGTTAAAGGTGCTGCCGACCAACTTTTCATCTATACTTGGGCAGGCTATACCGATAAAGCTTTGCTCGATCGCTTTGCTGAAAAAACAGGCATTCGCGTAGTCGCCGACGTATTTAGCTCCAACGAAGAGATGCTGGCTAGAGTTCAAGCTGGTGGCGGCCGCGCCTACAGCATAATTTACCCGTCTGACTACATGGTGGTTCAGATGACGGAACTGGGGCTGTTGACTCAATTAGACCACTCAATTTTGGGCGGACTCGATCGGCTAAAAAAACAGTTCCAAAACCCTGTCTATGACCCAGGAAACCGCTACAGCGTAGCTTTGGCTTGGGGAACCACAGGCCTAATTTACAACAGCGAACAACTCAAAGAATCTCCTGAAGATTGGAGCTATTTGTGGGAACACAAAAAAGAGTTAGCAAGGCGAATGACGCTGGCCAGTGATGTTCGAGAAGTCATGGGCGCTGCATTGCGGATGCTGGGCTATTCTCTGAATTCTACGAACCCAGAGCAAGTCAAAAAAGCTTACGAAAAGTTGGTAGAGTTAAAACCGTCGATCGCATCTTTTACGACAGACGCTTGGCGGCCGCAAATGCTGACGGGTGATTTGAAACTAGCCATGTGTTACTCTTCTGATGCCAATGAAGTAATTCCAGATAATGACAAATTGCGCTACGTTGTGCCAAGCAGCGGTTCTTCCCTATGGACTGACACTTTAGTAATTCCTAAAGGTGCTCCGAATCCCGAAGCAGCTTATAAATGGATTAACTTTATGTTGCAACCAGATGTTGCTGCTTCTTTAGTAGAGCGGTTGAGTTTTTCAACTCCTTCGGAAGATGCTTTTAGTTTATTGTCGCCGGAAGTTAGAGAAAATCCAATTCTTTTCCCCTCGGAAGCTATTTTGAAAAATTGCGAAGGTGTGGCTCCGGTAGGGAAATTCATCGACGTGTACGATCGCTATTGGACTAAATTAACCGCTGGTTAACCCTAACCTGTAGGAGCCAGAGCAAATTTGACCAACAATCTCTGACTCTCGCCCCCACAGTCGATCGCCCGCATCAATTTTTCCGACAATAAGTCGATCTGGTACATTTAGATTTACCGTTGGGTGGGGGCGGGTTTATACGAATTCGGGCTTTGAAATTAAAGATTTTGGTGAACCCGCCCCTACCGATCAAAAATCCAAACTATTATTTATGGCTGTTTCAACTAAAACTCCCCCTCCTATTCCTCCCAATTCTGCATCAAAGGCTGAAACCGTCCCCCCGTGGTCAAAGTGGACAGGGCCAGTAGCATTGCTCGGCCCTTCTGGCTTGTTTCTGGTTTTATTATTAGTAATACCAACTCTGGTGATTTTTCAGCTTAGTTTGGTACCGAATATTAAGCCTGGAGATTTGGTAAATCCTTCGGGAATCGCTAACTACCTGCGAGTGTTTGAGCCGCTGAATTTGCAGGTAATGGGTCGATCGCTCTTTTTCGCCACGGGAACGACTATTCTGTGTTTACTGTTGGGATTTCCCGTCGCTTACTGGATCGCGCTCAATGTCTCTCCCAAATGGCGGAATTTAACGTTGTTGGGCTTTGTGTTGCCGCTGTGGACTTCTTCACTTTTGCGATCGTACGCTTGGATTACAATTCTGCGTCCTACGGGCGTTCTCAACTCGCTCCTGGGACTTTTGGGCATACCTCCTCTAGAATTGTTAAATCAAAGTTCCGCCGTTCTAATCGGCATGGCTTACAGCTATTTGCCCTATATCGTAACCATTCTCTACGCTTCCTTGGAAAAGCTCGATCGCAGATTGCTAGAAGCGTCTCAGGATTTGGGCGCGAATCCGGTAGAAACTTTCTGGAAAGTGACTGTACCGCAGACGATGCCTGGGATTGCGGCGGGTTCTTTGCTAGTATTTATTAGCTGTTTGGGCGATTTTGTCGATCCAGAGTTGCTCGGTGGAGCTTCGAGCATGACAGCGGCTCGTTTGATTTACAATCAGTTTTTGGGAGCGACTCAAAATTGGGGGCTAGGATCGGCTCTGAGTATGGTATTAATTTTTGCAGTGAGTATCGGAATTGCACTTTTACTCAAATATGGCGATCGTAATGCAGTTTAGGAAAGAAGTCCTTAGTCATTAGTCCTCAGTCATTAGTTATTGATTGGTAGTTGCTAGTTAATGGTTATTGATATATATATTTCGCAAATCAACAATAACAAATAATAACTACAAACAATCAATTCTTAGATTCTTCGATTCCCAATTCCCAATTCCCAATGCCCGATGCCCGATGCCCAATGCCCGATGCCCGATGCCAGATTCCCCATTCCCCATTCCCCATTCCTGATTAACGAGATATGGAAAATACCGCCGACAATCCACAGGAGGAAATACAACCAGATATGTACTTAAAACCTAAATTTAAGATTTCTTGGCAGGCAATATTTACCGTTTTGATGTTTTTTTATATGTACCTGCCAATTTTGGTACTCACATTTTACAGCTTTAACAAATCGCGTTTCAGCGCCGGCTGGGAAGGATTTACTTTAGATTGGTACGTTAAATTATTTAGCGATACGCGGATTTTAATAGCCCTGAGAAACAGTTTAACAGTCGCTATTTGTGCAGTAGCCATCTCCGCTGTACTCGGCACTTTGATGGCAGTTGGTTTAGCCCGCTACCGCTTTCCCGGCAAAAGTTTATATCAAGGAGTTTCCTACTTGCCGATTATTATTCCAGATATTGCCAGCGCAGTTGCTACTCTGGTATTTTTAGCAGCGCTAGCTATTCCTCTGAGTTTGTGGACAATTGTCGCCGCTCACGTTGTGTTTTGTCTGGCTTACATCGCTCTAGCTGTTTCTACTAGATTGGCAGATTTAAACCCTTATTTAGAAGAAGCTGCCTTGGATTTGGGTGCAACACCTGTTGAAGCTTTTATTCAGGTTTTGCTACCTCAATTAATACCTGGAATTGTTTCGGGTTGTCTGCTATCTTTTGTCCTCAGTATGGACGATTTTTTGATTGCGAGTTTTACCGCCGGAAGCGGGACTACAACTCTACCGATGGAAATTTTTAGCCGGATTCGGACTGGGGTGAAACCTGATATTAATGCTCTCAGTGTGCTGTTGATAGTCGGTTCGGGAGGATTGGCGTTTTTAGCGGAATATTTGCGCGGTAGGGGCGATCAAAAACGGGCTCAGTAGTCATTAGTTGTAGGGTGCGTCGCCACTGAAAATCTCTCACTCAATATCGACAATCGATGAGCGACGCACCTGATAGCATTTAGAAAATATCTGGGTTAATCGGCGTTAAGGAGCGATTTCCCTATAAGTCTTCGGGTGCGTCGCCACAGAAAATTTCTAACTCAATATAGACAATCGATGAGCGACGCACCTGATAGCATTGAGAAAATATCTGGGTTAATCCGCATTAAGGAGCGATTTCCCTATAAGTCTTCGGGTGCGTCGCCACGGAAAATTTCTAACTCAATATCGACAATCGATGAGCGACGCACCTGATATCATTGAGAAAATATCTGGGTTAATCCGCGTTATAGCATTGAAAAAATATCTGGGTTAATCCGCGTTAAGGAGCGATTTCCCTATAAGTCTTCGGGTGCGTCGCCACAGAAAATTTCTAACTCAATATCGACAATCGATGAGCGACGCACCTGATAGCATTGAGAAAATATCTGCTTTAATCCGCGTTAAGGAGCGGTTTTCCTAGAATTTTTAAAGGTTCGCAACACGGATTAAAGACGCGAGCAACGAGGTTACTCAGGGCGGCGCTAACTAACCGTAAGGTGCGTCAGGAGGAAAATTATTAATCTGCGATGTCACCTTCAGATCTGACGCACGCTACAATAGCTAACTAAATTTCCGCTCGGGAAGGTGGTAATTTCACCTTACTAGCCAAACCTACTGCTTCTAATGCTTGAATTGTCATCCAAGTAAAGTCAATTTCCCACCATTTCATGCCGTGACGGGCAGAGTATTGATAAGCGTGGTGGTTGTTGTGCCACCCTTCGCCGTAAGTCAAAACCGCAACCCACCAACAGTTAGTAGAACTATCTTCGGTTTCGTAAGTGCGGTAGCCAAATTTGTGAGTTGCACTGTTCACAAACCAAGTGCAGTGATATACCAAAACTAAGCGGGCAAAAATTACCCAAACTACAAATGACCAGCCTGCTGCTAAGTAAAGCAACACGCCAAAGAGGATTTGCATCGGGAGAAAGTATTTTTGCAAAAATTGGTAAAATGGATCGCTGGCAATGTCTTTGGTGCAGCGGGAAATTTCAGCATGAGCTGGGCCTTTATACAGCATCCAGCCGAGGTGACTCCACCAAAAACCGTTCTGGGCGTTGTGAGGGTCGATCGCATTTTGGTCTGAGTGGGTGTGGTGCAAACGGTGCAGCCCAACCCAATCAATTATTCCTCCTTGACAAGCCAGGGCTCCGCAAAATGCTAGAAAGTATTCTACGAATTTTGGTGCCTGAAAACTGCGGTGGGTGAGCATCCGATGCCATCCGAGAGTTATTCCCAAACCGCCGGTGATCCAGTGCATGAATACTGTTAAACCAACTGCTGTCCAATTGAAGTTGCTGGGAAGCAAGGCGAACAAAGCGCCGATGTGAAGTCCTGCTAAACTAATAACGTGCTTCCAATTGTATTGGAGTTTGTCTTGTGTTGCTATTGTCATTCTTTTTTTGATTTTTGATGAGATGCAGACTGGAATTCATGCAGAAGAGTTTGGATTGAGTCGTGAACTGTTTTGCTGTACACTTGCCCAAACTGATAAAGAATGAATGATAGATTTTGGATGAGGATTGAAAAAGATTTACGATTTAATTGTGAAATTAAAAATTTTGGCTGCGAAACAAAATTTTTTGTTTCCGAATCTATTATAACTGATTATGGTGTTGGTTGGGTCGATCGCACAAGATGATTCAATCTCAGTTCAACCCAACCTTAACGCGATCGAAAAAACACGATTAGACATTGGTCACGAGCCAGTAGTCCAGAACTGATGACCGACAACCAATGACTAATTGCCGATCGGGCTATTTTTCTGCTAATTTCACTTTGGTTGCCAAACCCAGCCCTTGCAGCAGTTGAATTGTCATCCAGGTGAAGTCGATTTCCCACCATTGGAGACCGTGGCGAGCGGAGTATTGGAAAGCGTGGTGGTTGTTGTGCCAGCCTTCGCCGTAGGTGAGCAAAGCCACCCACCAGCAGTTAGTCGATCCATCGCCCGACTCGTAGGTGCGGTAACCGAATTTGTGGGTAGCGCTGTTAACCAGCCAAGTGCAGTGGAACACCACTACAATCCGCATAAATACGCCCCAAACCACGAAAGACCAGCCGCCTAATAAATAAAGCAACACACCGAAGACAATTTGGATGGGTATAAAATATGCTTGGAGAAACTTGTATACTGGGTCGTCGCCGATGTCTTTCGTAAAGCGGGGGATTTCAACTCGGATCGGCAGATCCGACAGCATCCAGCCCATGTGGCTCCACCAGAAGCCTTGATTGGAATCGTGGGGATCTGTTTCCGTGTCGGAATGGATGTGGTGTAACCGGTGCATTCCTACCCAGTCGATCGGGCCGCCTTCACAGGACAGGGTGCCGCAAATCACTAGGAAGTATTCGAGCCATTTCGGTGTTTGAAAACTGCGGTGGGTGACGAGACGGTGAAATCCGAGGGTTATTCCTAAACCACCTGTTACCCAATGCAGGAATACTGCTAGCCCGATCGCAGACCAGCTAAAATTACCCGGCAGCAAAGCAAATAAAGCGCCGGTGTGCAGAAAAGCCATAAAGCCTATGACAGGCCAATCAGGAGAAGTTTTTTTGGAAGTTGCAATCGTCATGAATATCTTATGTTTACAAACTAGGGGCCGTATCTACGCCATAATGAACAGCGCGCACGCAAGTGGTGAGCGAGGTATAGATGAATAGCGTTTCACGGCTACAGGAAGCAGAACAGGCACTCTTTCAGATTTTTTCTGGTATTGACGCGACAGTCAAGCAAAATCTTCAAAGAGTATTAAAAGCTTTTCGCAGCCACCGGGTTGGAGTCCACCATTTTGCAGGGGTTACGGGTTACGGCCACGATGATTTAGGTCGGGAAACTTTGGACGGGGTGTTTGCCGAAGTGGTAGGGGCCGAGGCCGCGGCGGTGCGGGTACAGTTTGTTTCGGGTACTCACGCGATCGCCTGTGCTCTGTTTGGCATCCTACGTCCTGGTGACGAAATGTTGGCAGTGGCTGGTTCTCCCTACGATACTTTAGAAGAAGTGATCGGCTTGCGGGGGCAAGGTCAAGGTTCACTGATGGAGTTTGGCATCCTTTACCGTGAGTTGCCTCTAACTAACGCAGGTAGTCTGGATTGGCAGGCATTGAGCTGTGCTATTTCAGCAAAAACTCGCCTGGTTTTGATCCAGCGCTCTTGCGGTTATTCTTGGCGATCGAGTCTGTCTATTTCTGAGATTAAAAAAATCGTCGATCTAGTCAAACATCAGAATCCTAACACAATTTGCTTTGTTGATAATTGTTACGGCGAGTTTGTTGATGATTGCGAACCTACTGCTGTGGGTGCAGATCTGATGGCTGGTTCTTTGATCAAAAATCCGGGGGGTACGATCGTCCCTGCGGGTGGTTACGTGGCCGGCCGGGCCGATCTGGTGTCGCAGGCAACTTGTCGCTTGACGGCGCCGGGAATCGGCAGCAGCGGGGGCGCGACTTTTGATTTAAACCGCTTGCTGTTTCAGGGTTTGTTTTTGGCGCCCGGGTTTGTGGGCGAGGCGATGAAGGGCAATCATTTGACGGCTTATGTTTTTTATAAGTTGGGTTATCGGGTGAATCCGATTCCTTTGGCGAGGCGCAGGGATGTAATTCAGGCGATCGAATTTGGTTCGGCTGATAAGTTAATTGCTTTTTGTCGCGCGGTGCAGCAAAATTCCCCGGTGGGTTCGTATTTAGACCCCGTACCCGCACCGATGCCGGGGTACGAGAGTAAGTTGGTGATGGCGGGAGGTACTTTTATTGATGGGAGTACCTCGGAGTTTTCCGCAGATGGGCCTCTGAGAGAACCCTATGTGGCTTTTTGTCAAGGGGGTACTCATTGGACTCATGTGTCGATCGCCCTTGAGGCTGCGATCGAGGCTGTAGGCCCGGCTAAGTGAATATGCGATTAAGGTCGATCGGCTAAATTAGTCACTAATCGCCCGTCTTCCATGTAGATAATGCGATCGGCAATATCGAGAATGCGGTTGTCGTGCGTCACCAGCAAAATCGTGCAGCCTTGTTCCTTTGCTAGTGTCTGCATAATCTCCACCACATCTCGCCCGGATTGTTTGTCTAAAGCAGCGGTTGGTTCATCCGCTAACACTATTTTAGGACGGCTGACTAACGCCCGGGCGATCGCCACCCTTTGTTTTTGTCCTCCCGACAGATTTTCTGGGTAATAATTCACGCGATCGGCCAAACCCACAGCTTCCAACATAGATATTGACAAAGCATCCATATTCTGATTTAGCATTTCCTTGTGTAGTTCCAAAGACATCCGCACATTTTGCTTAGCCGTCAAAAACGTCATCAAGTTATGCGCTTGAAAAATATAACCAATTTGCTTTCTCAACTTAGTTAACTGATTCTTACTAGCGCCACGTATTTCTTCCCCCAGAATATTGAGGCTGCCTTCTTGGGCAGAACGCAAGCCGCCTAACATCGTCAATAAAGTTGTTTTTCCCGAACCCGAGGGCCCCGTCATAATTACTATTTCCCCAGAATTGATATCCAGATTAATGTCAAATAAAGCTTGTTTTTTGAGGGAACCTTGACCGAAGTAATGGTTGAGGTTTTTGACTGAGATTACAGGTTGATTTGTGATGGGTTGGTTGAACTTGGTGGTAGATTTTAGGGTTTTCATGGTGATTGTTTGTTTTTTTCGATAAGTCACGGGCAAGATGCCCGTGCCACAATTAATGCAGGTATTTTTACATATTTTATATTTAAATTATCTATCAAACATTGATTAAATTCTTGTGGGATGGGCATCTTGCCCGTCCCGAATATGCAATTTAAATGCCCAACAGCTTATGCGGTTCTAGAAAATGTCTGCTGGATCTGCCGATCGCAATTTCCGCAGAGCAAGCGCCCCAGAACCCGTACACATCACAATCGTCAAACCCAATACAGTAGTCGCTCGATTTGCCGTCATCGAAATTGGCAGCAATGTAGCAGATTGCGCCAAAGAATATAGCCCGTTAGCCAAAACAATCCCCGGCATAAAGCCCAAAACAGCTAATAGCAATGCTTCCTGCACTAAAACTCCGACTAAATAGCGATCGCTATATCCCATTGCTTTTAAAGTCGCGTACTCAGCCAAGTGATCCGAAACATCAGAATAAAGAATTTGGTAAACAATAATCAGACCAACAACAAACCCGATAATTGTACCGAATCCAAAAATAAAGCCGATCGGAGTAGCATTTCCCCAATAAGCTTTTTCAATTTCCGCAAATTCTGCTAATGTCAGAACCTTGACATCATCAGGCAAAATAGACTTGAGCATTGACTGAACCTTCAGGAGATCTGCCCCAGGCTTCAACTGAATTAAACCCACATCAATTTGATCTGGCTTGCGTTCGGGAAACAAGTTCATGAAGGTAGAATCGCTAGCAATGACATTGCCGTCCGCTACGAAGGAAGTACCGAGAGTAAATATTCCACCAACTCGAATATTGCGTTTATTTAGTTCAGTATCCAGGCTAGATTGTGTGTTAAAAATATTCGCAATCTCCCCGTATTCAGGCCGAGAAGCTTGGTCAAATAACACATGATTGAACATTTGAATTTGAGGTAAATTCTGATTGACATCTGGCAAATTAAATGTTATGCTTCCAGGGTCTATGCCAAAAATTAAAATAGCTCGCGTAGTACGGTTGGTAGGATTTCGCCACTGTCCCATCCCAATATATAGTGAAGTTACAGACTTAACTCCTGCAACTCCTTGTGCTTGGTAAAGGCGTTCTCTATTGAACTGTTTTACCGCTGCGAAAGTTTCAAATTGAGGATTGATTAACACTAAATCTGTCTGTAAACTTTCATGCGGCTTAACTGCCGAGTCAAAGAGTGCATCTTGAAATCCTAATTGCACAAAAATCAAAATGTCTGCAAAGGCAATTCCGGCAATAGCAACAGCAAGACGAGTTTTTTCTCTGGTAACTTGCAACCAAGCAAGGGGTGTTTTGCGAAACATAAATTTAGGGAATGGGGAATGGGGAATTGGGAATGGGGCATGGGGCATCGGGCATCGGGAATTGGGCTCATCCGGTGGGGAGAAACCGGGTTTTTTGCGAAGATATTGCATCGCAGCCTTTAATTTCGGTAAAAACCCGGTTTCTTTGTGGGTGAGTGCCTAAGTCCGATCGGCATTACTCAGCGCTTGAATATCAGATTGCATAATTAATTTAATATTGCGTGAAATTTTATCAATTTCCCAATCCCACCAGCGAATTTCTAACAGTTGTACAACTTCGGAGTCGCTGAAACGCTGATTGATGGAACCTGCGGGATTTCCCCCGACAACGGTGTAAGCTGGAACATCTTTTACGACAACAGATTTAGCAGCGATAATCGCACCGTCGCCGATTTTAACTCCCGGCATAATCACCGATTCGTAACCTATCCAAACATCATTACCGATGACAGTATCGCCTTTACTTGGCAGTTCGATTAATAAATTCATCGCAGTTTCCCAGCCATTGCCAAAGACAGGAAATGGATAGGTAGAAATCCCGTCGAGTTTGTGGTTGGCACCGTTCATAATAAATTTGACGTTGGTGGCGATCGCACAAAATTTACCAATAATTAATTTCTCCTTCCCATAATTGTAAAGTACGTTTTTCTCGAAGTTTTCCGGATCGCTCGGATCGTCATAGTAAGAGTAATCACCGACAATAATATTAGGTGATTTCACAAAGTTTTTGATAAAGCAAACCCGGCGCTGATTTGCCATCGGATAAGGTAGGTTTGGAGCTGGCCCAAATTCTCCCATGTTTCTCAATCTCCCTACTTTTGAATTGCCACTTGTACCTGCAAATTGGTCAATCCTGCAACTTGTTTGCTAGCCTCAGCATTCAGGTGAATTTTTACTTCGACAACTCGGCTGTCCAAGTTTTCTCCTGGCTGGTTGCTAAACACGTTTTGCTTGCTGACTTTCAACCCAATTTCTTTCACTGTCCCCGGCAATGCCCCTGCAAATGCTTGGCTGGTAACTGTTGCTTTTTGCCCAACCTTAATTTTGTTGATGTCCGTTTGATAAACTTCGGCGACGACTACCATTTGCTGGGTTTCTCCCACGTCTGCAATGCCATCATCGCTGATTTTTTCTCCGGGGCGAGTGTGAATTTTAATGATTTTTCCGGGGTTGGGAGTGCGGATGTAAGCTTGATTTAATTCGGTTTGGGCGCGATTGACTTGGGCAATCGCGCTGTTGATTTCGGTTTGCGCTGCTTGGATATCTACTGGGCGTACTTCGCCTATTTTGTCGAGAGTTGCTTGGGCTTCTTTCAGTTCTTCGCGACCACTGTTTTTGATGCGATTAAGTGTTGCTTCAGCTTCTGCTAACTGCTGGATTGCTGTACTATTTATTCTAGCAAGATTGGCTTCTGCTTCGTTGACTTGTTGGATTCCTGTACTGTTAATTCGGGTGAGATTTGCTTCGCCTTCTTTAAGCTGCTGTTTTGCCGTACTGTTGATGCGGCTGAGATTTGCTTCGGCTTCTTTAACTTGCTGGCGACTTGTTTCTAATGCCAGCCGTTTGCTGTCCATTACCGATTGAGAAATAGCGCCTTCGGCAACAAGTTCTTTGTGCCGCAGGTATTCGGTTTCGGCATTATTTGAGTCGGCTTTTAATTTGTCAATTGCGGCTGTTTGTGCTGTTTTTTCTCCTTGCCACTGTGCGGTTATTCTGCTGATTGTTGCTGTTTGTGCTTTCCTTTCGCCTTGCCATTGTGCGGTTATTCTCCTGATAGTTGCTTGCTGTGCGGTTTTTTCTCCTTGCCATTGCGCTTGCAGCCGATCGACTGTTGCTTGTTGCGCCTCCTGGTTTCCTTGCAATTGGGCTTCTAATTTGCCAATTGTGGCAGATTGTGCTGCAAGTTCTCCCGACTTGGCGCCCGCTTTTACCTTGGCTAAACTGGCTTCAGCAACTTTGACTTTTTCTTTGGCTTCCTCTAAAGCAGATTTTAGCCGATCGCCCGCATCCAAAATTGCGATCGATTGCCCCGCTTTCACGCGATCGCCCTCCTTGACTAACAACTTCGCCACGCGATCGCCATCCAACGCCTGCGACACCCCCAAGCGAATCACTTCCCCCATCGGTTCCAATCTTCCCAATGCCGTAATTTTCCTGGGCGGCGGCGTTTCTACGGGTAAAGGTTCAGCATTTTTAGCTAACGATCCATACTGAGAAATGCCGTAAAAAGTTGTAGCGACGCTAATAGCAGCGCCAGCAATTACTAATCCCGTTACCAATGGATTTTTAGGCTTGATGAAAAATTGAAAATTCATATTCCTCCTATATTTGCAGTGATTTTTTTTCTAAATAAGCCAGCAGCATTTCTTTTAATAAATTCGCTTGTTCCGCAAAAGATATCCTTTCGCCTTGATAAAACCTTCTTACCAGCAAGCCGTCAACAGAGTTGATAATAAATATAGCAATTGCCGGATCGGAAACACCCAAGTAGCAACACACTGCCTCTTCGTAACGCTTTCCTGCTTGCTGAAGGGCCTGGTTGTGGTCAATCTCTTGGCGAGTTTTGTGCTGACAAAAATCAAATGTTATTAACAAATTTTTAATAATATAATCTTCATTCTTTGCCAAATAATTCATCATTTCTTGAATCCTTTCTCCTAGGGTGGACGGATTTCCCAATTGTGCTAGTTCTTCTTCTTTTGTATCTTCATAGCTTAAGTATTCAATTAACTGCTCGAATAAGCTTTCTTTGCTAGCAAAATAGTGGTAAAGCGTGCCTGTAGAAACTCCAATTCCTGATGCAATTTCTCGCATTGTGACTGAGGAATAGCCTTTTTCGGCAAAAAGCTCAAAACTTTTGTTCAGCAGTTCTTTGCGGTACAATTCGCGGTCAACTATCTTTGGCATAGGTCGATCGATCTTCTGATGTTTGATTCTAGATCCTAGGTGATCGGAGATTTAAGAGCGATCGACCGAATATTCCTATATCGAACATCCGATATAGTATAAGCGAATACAAAAAAAGCTTTTGGCGGCTGAGCTTGGAAAATATAAGTATATCGAACAATTGTTATAATTAATGTTGCACAGACTAGCAGAGCTTGTCAAGGGGTGCAGTAAAATTATTTTTAGAGTCGATTTTTCGGGGCAGATTTAGCTCGAAATCGAAAACACCTCGCCATCAATCTGCGTCAGTCGATTTTAGACTTCGACTTCGCTCAGTCGAACGATTTTAGACTTCGACTTCGCTCAGTCGAACGATTTTAGATTGGAAATTTTATAATTTAGGATTGAGATTTGAGGATTGAGATTTGAGGATTGAGCAGCACTGATGAATATCATCGTTTTGAGCTTGTAAAGAGTGGCATTATTTTTTAAACTGACTTGAATTTTTATGAAAGTACGAACCTACGAAATCAGCGACACTGAAAAAATTGTCAAACTGTTCTATGACACAGTGCACGAAGTAAATATCCGCGATTACACAACAGCCCAAGTAGATGCTTGGGCGCCAGCAGATACCGATATTCAAACGTGGATGCAAAGTTTAAGCAGTAAATTTACCTTCGTAGCAGAAGAGGGCGATACAATCGCAGGTTTTGGAGAATTAGAAATCAACGGCCATATCGATCGCTTCTACTGTCACAAAAACTTTCAAAGACAAGGAATTGGCAAGCTGATTCTAACACAAATTGAGTCAAAAGCCCAAGACTTAGGACTTAAAAAGTTATTTGCCGAAGTCAGCATTACAGCTCGACCTTTTTTTGAAACCCAGGGATTTATGGTGATTAAAAAGCAAGAAGTAGAACGGAGAGGACAAAAATTAATCAACTTTGCAATGGAAAAAAATATATAAAAAACCACCTTTTGTGTAAAATTAGATCGCAGAGTTGTGTGGAGGAGCTGCGATGGTTACGGAAGCGACAAATGTGCTGGGCGGAAAGTTAGAGACTTGCTGCACATCGCCGATGACAGGATATTATCGGGACGGCAAATGCAATACGGGCGGCGGCGATTTGGGAGTTCACACCGTTTGCGCGCAAGTGACAGAAGAGTTTTTGAAGTACACAAAAAGAATGGGAAACGATTTGAGTACCCCCGTTCCCGATTTTAAATTTCCGGGATTGAAACCCGGGGATTGTTGGTGTTTGTGCGCTTCTCGCTGGAAGGAAGCAATGGATGCTGGATGCGCGCCCCGCGTGGTTTTGTCTGCGACTCACGTCTTAACTTTGGAATACGTTTCTTTGGACGAATTGAAGGAACACGCTGCTGATTTATAGGAATGTGCGATCGCCATTTTTACTCAGTATGAAGCTACGCACCGTCCAAAATTTCAACCGGAGTTCATAATGATTCGATCGACTGCGCCGGATGACACGATCGCCCTAATCGCCCTAGCCGAAGCGACTGGCTTGTTCGAGGCGAACCAACTCGACGAGGTTAGTGAAATGCTGGCTGATTACTTCGCCACTAACAACGATAGCGATCGCTTCTGGATTACCGATGACGACGGCGGGCCCGTGGGAGTCGCCTACTGCGAATTGGAACCGATGACCGATCGCACCTGGAACCTGCAATTGATCGCCATTCTACCCGATCGCCAGGGACAAGGGCGCGGTGCGACACTGCTGCGCTACGTTGAACAAACGTTGATGGCCCGAGGCGGGCGAGTGTTACTGGTAGAAACGTCGGGGCTCCCGGAATTCGATCGCGTGCGATCGTTCTACAGCAAGTGCGGTTTCGACGAAGAAGCGCGGATTCGCGACTTCTACAAAGCAGGCGATGACAAGATAGTTTACCGTAAGGCCTTAGCAGCTTAGGCGTAGACTCGTAGGGTGCGTCAGCTAGCATGATTTCTTGAATAATTAACTAGCTTCTGACTAACGCACCCTACAATATTTATGCGACCATAAAATTGGTTTGTAGTGAGGACTTTAGTCCGCATCGATCGCAGGACTAAAGTCCTCACTACAAACATTTTTTTTTAATGGTAATTTACAGGATACGATAGGATTCGCGCTACCACAATATTAAACATCTGGTAACTTATATTGACCGACAATCCGCTTAGCATATTCCGGCACGTGAGCCTCCAACTTCTCCGGGTGATTCCGCTTCACATACAAATAATTGCGAGTGAAATGAGAATCAATTGAAAAACGGGCATATTCCAAACCCTTCGGCCCAATTCTCTCAATAAAAACCCCCATCAACTTCGCCGCCCACATCGGCAAAGTCACACCTTTCTCATAAGCCGGAATACTTTGCTGAACAGCCTCTTTTCTATTTCCCTGAGACATCACCGGCTGAGTGTTTAGCTGAGCCGTTACCAAGTCTAACATCTCTTGCCCGGTATCATTTCGCACCACAATCCACTGCCAGCCAAAAGGTGCACCCATGTAGCCCACAACTAAATCTGCCAAGGAATTCACATAATCAAAACAGCTCAAACAAGAAGGAGCAAAAACATCTTTCAATTCCTTCGTATTCAATCCAAAAAACGGCACTTTTTCCTCCGAACCATCTTCGTGCTTAAAATGAACGTTAAAGTCTTGCATAAACTCATAAGACACCACCGTTTCGGGAGAACGGCTAGTCGTATCTAGGAATTTCTGCAATCCCGCGCGGCTGACATTATCGACACAGGGAGTTCCGAGAACATAAAGTTTTTCTAAACCAAGTTCTTTCTCGACTGTTCGCAATGCTTGAATTTGACAGCCGACGCCAATTACTAACAGCCGCTTCATCCCAGATTTTGCGATTTGTTCTAATACTGAAAGGTTGGGAGAAAGAGTTGGTTTATTGACTTTTGCTGCCAGAATCTCGGCGCGATTTCTGGCAATTATTGGCATCGGTTGAAAGCGGTCTTCCTTGGTATTTTGGACGCAGACAACGCCTTCAACAATGCCTTTTTCTAGCATTTCGATCGCGATTGAGCTGACAATTCCCGTCCACTGAGCGCCCTCAATGGGTTCTTTTTTCTTAGCAGCCATCATATTTTGACTGACGCCGAAGTACCAATCATCGGGATTGTCGAGATTGCGCGATCGCCCGTGAATCTCCTCTTCCAGTTCTGCGATATGCTGAGTTAAGAAAGCGCAAGCTTCCTTGACATAATGGATATAATATGTATCGCACAAACCGCACTCGCTGCAAAGTTCTTTCGCGGGGCGGCGGCTGCCCGGTTTTAGGGCTTTAGATTTCTGGTGTTTAGTGGAATCTATGGCGGTCATCTAAATTGCAGATTTTATGGAGAAACGGCTTTTGTTAGGATATCATACCCATTCCCGCGATTAAGTATTCGCGCTAATTAAACGTAAAATGGTGTTGGTATTCAGAAACCCCGAATAAAGACGAGCACGGGGGTACGCCCCCTACTGAAACCGGGTTTCTCTATGTTATATTTTGGGGGATGAATATCCTTACTGTTTTAGTCCTCGCAGGCGGACTTTGGCTGTTTGGCGTGCGAATTGTATTCGCCCGCAATCATTAGTATTTATCCGGATATAACGGGGTATTGCAGGAATAAACTGCAAAATAAAGGTATAAAAAAATGGTAAGATTGTTTGTGACAACAGCCGTCGCTGGCATCATGCTCAATATCGCAATTTCGAGCTTCGGATTTGCTGCTTTAGTTCGCCCTGTTGCGGGTATGAATCAAACAGTTGTTGCTCTCGAAAAAATGCTGAACGCCACACAAAAGCCGGCGGCGATCGACTATTCGCGCTTGGGGATTGGCGGCGTGAAGTTGGGAATGTCTGTCGAAGAGGCTAAACGCAAGTTGGGTAAACCGCAGCGCGACGAAACTAAACCGGCTGGTAAGGCGATCGGCGGCAAGATTCGCACTCTAACCTACTCGAAATTGACGGTAGCAGCCTGGAATGGCAAAGTTTATTTAATTTCTACTACAAATCCCAAGTTCGGGACACTTAATAGTGTCAAAGTAGGAGATAAAACCCAAAAAGTCCTTAAAACTTACGGTTACAGCTCGCAATCTGTGGAGGGTGGAGTGAGTCGGTTGACTTACAGCAACGACCAAAAGGCTTCTAATTTGGTTTTGGAACTTAAGGGCGATCGCGTGCAAAAGATTATTGTCGGCACGCAGCTCAACTAAAATATTAGACAGCAGTCCCAAAATCCCCGTATAGAGGTTCGTAGTGAGGACTTCAGTCCTTCTTACTTCAGGTTCGTAGTGAGGACTTCAGTCCTTCTTACTTCAGGTTCGTAGTGAGGACTTCAGTCCTTCTTACTTCTGTCGAGTTTCAGGGTTGCTCAAAACAACAATCAAACTTGCACGTTCAGCGCCACTTTCGTGGACGCAACTATCAAATTAAATAAAGGTACGTAGTTGCACTTGGGCGCTCTTTCATATATAGATAAAGAGCGCCCAAGCGCAACTACGTACCTAGACTTTAATTCCACACATAAAAAAATAAGGTGCGCACTGCGCACCCTACCAGTTAGAAAATAAGGCGCGCATTGCGCACCCTACTAATTAGCTGTTCTGGGGAACAGGAGAAGGAACGCTCGAACCGACTGAATTAGTCGGCGCGCCAGTCTTAGCCCGCTTCTTAATCAAGATTGGCTTGACGCTGTTTTCTCCAACCGGGGGATCTTCTTGTTGAGCGTAATCAGCGCCCATCCAAGCAGGACGGCTTTGATCGAAGGCCATTTGCAAAGCAGCAGCCGCGATCGCATGGGAGTCGTACTCCTCCGACAACTGAGACACCAGAGGTAAGAAAGATGCCATCCGTTCGCCAGCCAAAGCTTCGCGAACCTTACCCTGCATCTTTTCCAACTGACGAGCTTCAATTTGTGCGCGTGTCGGAATGTTTCGTACAGTCAAGCTCGATCGCACGTGGCGTTCAATCAAGCGCAATTTGCGGCGATCTACCGGTTGAATCAGGGTGATCGCAGTTCCTTCGCGACCGGCGCGGCCCGTGCGCCCGATCCGGTGAACGTAGCTTTCTACACTATCGGGCAAATCGTAGTTAATTACGTGAGTCAAATGATCCACATCCAAACCCCGAGCCGCAATATCAGTCGCCACTACCCAGCGGACTTGACATTGGCGGAACCGAGACAGCAAGCGTTCCCGCTGTGCCTGATTCAAATTACCGTGATACTCATCAACGCTGTGGCCTGCTGCTTGCAGTTGGCTGGTAAGTTCCGCCGCCGACTGCCGCGTCCGCACAAAAATCAATGCAGATTCTGGGTCTTCCATTTCTAGAATTGGCTGCAAAGCTCTTGCCTTCGACCAGCCGCGAGGAATCATGTACACGCCTTGGCTGATGCGCTTCGGCGTTGCTTTTGGCTGCTCTACCGTGACGTTGACTGGGTTGCGCAAATGCCGCGCTACCAATTTCCGAATGGAAGGTTCCATCGTCGCCGAGAAAAATGCTGTTTGACGATCTTTTGGTGCAGCATCCAAGATTTTTTCCACATCTTGGATAAAGCCCATGCTGAGCATTTCGTCAGCTTCATCCAAAACCAGCCATTGTACCTTGTCTAGTTTCAAGCTACCGCGGCTCAGCATATCTAGTATGCGTCCGGGTGTACCGACAACGATGTGAACGCCGCGCTTCAAACGCTGCATTTGGCGATCGATCGACTGACCGCCGTACACCGTCAGAACTTGCAGAGAGCGACCCACTTTTACCGGGCCGTCGCTGCTGATACCGCTCAAATCGCGGATGGCTTCAGTTACCTGCATCGCCAATTCGCGAGTCGGTGTGAGCACCAATGCTTGCACCGCAGTTACATCTAAATCAATCCGCTCCAAGATGGGCAACGAGAATGCTGCCGTTTTACCCGTTCCTGTTTGGGCTTGACCCACAACGTCGCGACCTGCTAACAGGTGCGGAATTGCTTGTACTTGGATGGGAGTAGGTTCTGTAAAGCCGAGTGTTTCCAGATGGAGAACGAGTTCTTCCGAAAGACCCAAGCCTTCAAACAATAAATTCATTAATGCTCCTAATAACGAGTCTTAGCCTTCTAAGTCGCCCAACTCGGATGCGGATTTCTGCTCTAGGGCAGGAACTCATCTATGAGTTCTGTACGGTGCTGCGCCTGCGCGCACCTTTTTAAATAGCAATCGAGTATAGGGCAGCTCCGTCGATGGTGACTAAATTTACCGATTCGACAGCCGTCTTTGATTTTGTGACATCACCGATATCAACCGCCAGCGATCGAGTTATCGGCTTCCAACATTCTTTAAACAGTACATTGGACTTCCTTTGAGGTACTTGCAAGCTTTCCCTACGCGGGCATTTTATAGTGAGGATCATGACCAGCCCCACTGAACTGCACTACATAGTAGTTACAGGTTTGTTGGTTCAGGCGCTATCCCGCAATCCGTCGCCTGCGGGATTCAACAGGGTATGTAGCGACCGGAGCGTCGATTTTAGATTTTAGATTTTAGATTTTAGATTTACTCCACAGATGAATCTGGGGGGTCTTCACTAGCGTCTAAAATTTTCAATCTCTCTACTCCTGGCGTCGGTGGCTTCTATCCGTTTTTGGATTACCGTTACCGCCTATCCATCTCAACACTCTTTCGGGATACCGTTGTGGTGTAGGGCGGACGGCGAAGCAATCTCAAATTCTCCCCGCTTATTTCTGGCTTGCTATCATCATAACTCTTTACATTCAGAAACAAAACATTAAATTCGTTAAAATTCTCCGATCGTTCTGTAGAGATTACCACACCCCAAGGGGCGGGTCGATTGCCAGAGAGGGGGTAAAAAAGTTTACAGCCCCTTTTCTACATATCTTTGCACAATCTGGCGCTAATGGTTACTTTTCTTGCACAATCCGCTAATCATTTTTGGTTGGTGTCTGGTTTTTTTCGCCACACGGTCTAAGGCGACAGTTACAGCAACACTTAGACTTGACCCCGCCCAAAAACGGATACAAGCCCTGGACACTCAAGAGGGTCAATCCTCAAATTGTAGACCAAAGTCCTAGCCCCCACATTTGTCTGTGAAGTCAATTCTTCAATCTACAATCCAAAATCTCAAATCTCAAATCGACTTGACCGTAGAGGTCGTAGACATCTGAACTTGTAATTTTCACAGGTACGATCGATCCCAGCCGTGCTTCTCCTGTCACATAGACGAGCCCATCTACTTCTGGGGAAAACCGAGCGGATCTACCAATCAACTCACCTGTCTCTGGTTGTTCTTGTTCTATCAGGACATCAACTACCTGACCGACAGATTCTTGATTCTTTTTCAATGATATAGGTTGTTGTGCCGCCATTACCGAATTGCGGCGCATTTCCATTATTTCTGCCGGTATTTGCTGGGGCAAGCTGAAGGCTGGGGTGCCTTCTTCGGGCGAAAATACGAAAACTCCGACGTGATCGAATTCGTGGCGCTTGACAAATTCCAGTAAGTGTGCTGCGTGTTCGTCGGTTTCGCCGGGGAAGCCAACGATAAAAGTTGTCCGCATCACGGCGTTGGGAATTGCTGCTTTGAGCCGATCGACTATGGCATCATTAATCCCAGCTTGAAAAGGCCGGTTCATCGCCCGCAGAATTTCGGGATGGGAATGTTGCAGCGGTAAATCCAAGTATGGCAAAACGTTGGGCGTTTCGCAGATTGCCGCCACAACTTGGGGAGTCAAACCTGTTGGATAGGCGTAGTGCATCCGAATCCAAGGCACATCTACTTCACCCAAAGCCCGAAGCAGTTCAGCTAGCTTGGGTTCGCCGTAGATATCTTTGCCGTAGTTGGTGGTAATTTGAGAAATTAAGATAATTTCTTTGACACCTTCGGAGGCTAATTGCTTAGCTTCGGCGACAATAGATTCGATCGTGCGAGACCTTTGATTTCCGCGCAAGTGCGGGATAATGCAAAATGCACAGCGGTAGTCACAGCCTTCGGCTATCCGCAGATAAGCGACACCTTCGGATGTTGTGCGATAGCGAGGAGTAGTTTCGTCAGCGATGTAAGTTGGTTCATTGGAGACGAGGGAAACTCGATCGCCCTTTTCCACCTGCTGCATAACATCGACGATTTTATGATAGTCGCCCGTGCCTACAATTGCGACTGCTTCCGGCAATTCGTCCAGCAATTCCTGCTGAAAATGCTGTGCCATGCAGCCGGTGATGACTACTTTTTTATTAGCTTCTGCCAATTCTACCAAGGTGCGGACCGACTCTTCTCGCGCCGCTTGGATAAAACTGCAAGTATTGACTACAACATAATCGGCTAATTCTTCATTAGAATCGACTTGATAGCCCGCTTGAGCCAGCAAGCCGATCATGTGTTCGGTATCGATGCGATTTTTTTCGCAGCCGAGGTGAGTAAATGCGATCGTTGGCTTCGTTGCCATGCAGTAATAGTTAGTGTTGCGCTATTTTTGAGAACGTTTTATGGTATCACACAATTTCAAAAATTGCAAGTTATCCTTCTTAGTTGCACCCATTCCCAATTCATCACTAGACTGTCAACGCTCAACCATCATTGCCGTGCAACCCGAATTTAGATTACTTGTTGCACCGTTCCGATCGACCTTGTAAGGCCTTTTGCAACATACTGTCAAAAAAAGTATCCAGAGAAACTCCTGATGCTTTGGTCATATTTACAAGCACACTTTTTGGTGTAAAAGAACAGTACAGCCCCGCTTCTAAGAACCAAGGTTGTCCATCGGGGTCGATGCGAAAATCAAATAAACTGTAGTGACGACAGCCCAAAGCGATGTGGCATTTTCTGGCCTGAGCCCAAACTCTCTCGGTAATCGGATCGCTGGTGTCAACTATCCACGACTTGGGACTATGCTTAGAAGTCAAGCTCAAGTTGCCATCGTCCTTTGGTTTAAACTTCTCATCATAACTCCGAATCGGAAGAGTATCACGATCGAGAGCATACTCTTCCAGCGGCAAGCAGACTAGCTCGCCAGCTTCGACAATAATCCCACAGCGAACTTCTCTACCCACTTCAATGAATTTTTCTACTAGCACTTCCTCTGAATGAGTCAATGCTGTCTGCAAAGCCGCATCATAGTCAGCAGCATTTTTAACTAAGGTAACTCCCAGAGAATTATCCGCATTCACTGGCTTGATCACCACCGGAAAATCAATCGAAGGGCGATCGCCCGCGTGGAGAACTTCTCCCTGTGGCACACTTACCCCAGCGGCCGCTACTACTGCCTTAGTCTTCGCCTTGTCAGCAGTCAGGGCCATCACCTCAGAGGTATTACCCAGGTAAGGAATATTCAGCAGCTCGAACAAGGCTCGGTATTGAGTCATGCCGGGGAGACAATACATCTGGGGCACCATCACGTCTACCTGGAGATCTGCCAGCACCTGTACTGCGCCCGCTAGAGACATGGGATTAGCTGCCGCGATCGCACTCGGATCGAGAGAGGTGGGAAAATACCATTGGCCATCGGTAGAAACATAGGCAATATGACTTTCATAAAGTGCTGAAGTAGCAGCATTTTTTAGACAATCTTCTGCATAAACCCGCGATATATAACAGTAAAAATCGCTAACTGCCGATCCGACTAAATGCAAAACCCGTAATACTGACATACTCAATCTCCCCCTATTTACAGAATTATTCCACTATGAAAATAAATTTTAATCCACTCTTTCGGGTGACGCAAATTTCCCCATAACAACAAGGGAATTTGCCAATGATGCACCATCAAAAACGGTAGCGGATCGTCCCACTCGAAGATGGCATCTTTGCCTTGGGCGATAATTTTTAACCGCTCATAAACTAGCTTTGGCGACCACAAATGAGTCACCAACCGCCAAATTTCCTGGTAAATCCAGTAAGTCGGGCGACTAGATGCCAAAGGCTGCACTGTCTGCGGTAAAGGGTCGGGTTCCAAATAAGCTTTTGCCACATCGGGATGGTTGTAAAACATCGTGATGGCTGTATGGGTGCGCGGGTTGCATTCGATCGCGTAAATCTCTCCATCATCCGCCGCCTCAATGAAATCAAAGGAAACTTGTCCAGTCAGATTGAGACTCTTGGCAAACTGACGAATCCAATTTTCGATATCCGGGCGCTCGACATTCTGGTAATTAAGCTGAAACGCCGATGATTTGCAGCAACAGTGCAACTGAAGATGACCGTTACGGACGGTACTGTGAGTGCAGTATTCTTGCCCCGGAATATACTCTTGCATAATCCAAGGTTTACTCTCGGAAATTGGTAATGAGTTGACAAAAGCGGCTGTTTCGGCCTCAGTTGTGCAGGGTAACTTAGTGAGATCAAACCTGTGGACACAATCGTAGGGAATACTTTTGATAATATATGGACGCTTTGCGTCACTAAAATCAAAATCGATTACTTGCTGCGGATTAGTAATGCGGTAGGACTTCGGAACTCGCAGCCCCAACGCTTCGGCGGCTTTTGCCAACTCATACTTATCATCCAAACGTTGCACAGTTTCGACATCTACGTGCATTACCGTACAGTGAGGAGAAAGTACCTTTTTGGCTTTGGCATCGTAGTAACTGCCCTCTGGACTACTGACGGGAACGTAAACATTAACTCCCTCTTGTTGGACAATTTTTAAGAGTGCTTGAGGGTATTCCTCTGCCTGGAAATTTGGTACTGTGTAAAACCGATCGACTGCCCAAGAGTATCGATTACCAATCAGCCTGTATTCGTGGGTTTCAACCAAAATTACCCGATGACCGGCCTTATGGAAGGATCTCGCTAGCTGTAATGCTTTGGTCATCTTGCCGCCGTTAATCAAAATCGTTTGGGGAGAGTCCGCGATCGTTCGAGACTGAAACGGTTTGAGGATGATGGATCTCAGGAGGGCGATCGCTGTTAAAGCGAGATTCAGGGGCAGTACCAATAGCAGCAAAATTAAGGTTGCTATGGTTTTGACTGCTGTCTGGAAGCGCCTAGAAGCCTCGTTTGTTTTCTGTTCAGATGGCATCGCTGCAACTGAAACTGTTTCGATCATAATTTATTACTAAGTAAATACTCTAATTAGCGGTGGTTTTTGAATGATTAAACCGATCTTGAAGCTACGCAGAGTCTCAAGAGAGAGATGAATCATGCCGATGAAGCGCCGATTTGATATGACGCACGGGTGGTTAAAAACCGGGTTTTTTGACATCGGACTTCGTTACAGCCCGCCTGGGCAAAAAAACCGGTTTTTTTGGTTTTGACGCCTAAGTTTTGTTCTACTAAACGCGCCGAATTAAAGTCAATCCATCTCTGGGCGGCAGTAACACTTGCTCTACCCGCCGATCGTCAACTAGAGCCTGGTTGATGTCAGATAAGGGCTATCAATTGCTAGTCCGAGGCGGCTCATTAACCCTGATAAATCACAGTAAAAATCGCTAACTGCCGAGCCGACTAAATGCAAAACCCGTAATACTGACATACTCACTCTCCCCCTATTTCCACAAGTTCGCCAATATTAAAATCAATCCCAATCCACCCATTCGGCTTCTTTAAATCTGCCCATAACAACAAGGGAATGTGCCAATGATGCACCATCAAAAAGGGCAGCGGATCGTCCCACTCGAAGATTGCATCTTTACCTTTGGCGATAATTTGTAACCGCTCATAAACTTGTTTGGGCGACCACAAATGAGTCACCAATCGCCAAATTTCATGGTAAATCCAGTAAGCCGGGCGACTCGATGCCAAAGGCAGCAGTGTCTGTGGTAAAGGGTCTGGTTCCAAATAAGCTTTTGCCACATCGGGATGGTTGTAAAACACCGCGATGGCTGAATGGGTGCGCGGGTTGCATTCGAGCGCGTAAATCTCTCCATCATCCGCCGCCTCCATGAAATCAAAGGAAACTTGTCCAGTCAGATTTAGACTCTTGGCAAAGTGACGAATCCAATTTTCGATATCCGGGCGATCGACATGCTCGTAATTTATCTGAAACGCCGACGATTTGCAACAACAATGCAACTGAAGATGACCGTCACGAATTGTACTGTGAGTGCAGTATTCTTGCCCGGCAATATACTCTTGCATAATCCAAGGTTTACTCTCGGAAATTGGTAAAGATTTCACAAACGCGGCCGTTTCCGCCTCAGTTGCACAGGGTAACTTCGTCAGGTCTAACCTCCGAATAGAATCGTAGGGAATACTTTTCATAATATATGGACGCTGTGCATCAGTAAAATCAAAATCGATTACTTGCTGCGGATTAGTAATGCGGTAGGACTTCGGAACTCGCAGCCCCAACGCTTTGGCGGCTGTTGCCAACTCATATTTATTATCCAAACGTTCCAGAGTTTCGACATCTAGCTGCATTACCTTACAGTGAGGAGAAAGTACGCTTTTGGCTTTGGCATCGTAGTAACTGCCGCCTGCACTAGTGACGGGAACGTAAACATCAACTTTCTCTTGTTGGACAATTTTTAAGAGTGCGTGAGGGTATTCCTCTGTCTGGGGATTTGGTACTGTGTAAAAGCGATCGACTGCCCAAGAGTAACGATGACCTGTCAGCCAGTATTTGTGTGTTTCAAACAAAATTACCCGATGACCGGCCTTATGGAACGATCTCGCTAGCTGTAATGCTTTGGTCCTCTTGCCGCCGCCGACCAAAATCGTTAGGGGAGAGTCCGCGATCGTTCGAGACTGAAACGGTTTGATGATGATGGATCTCAGTAGGGCGATCGCAGTTAAAGCGAGATTCAGGGGCAGTACCAATAGCAGCAAAATTAAGGTTGCTATGGTTTTGACTGTCTGGAAGCGGCTAGAAGCCGCGTTTGTTTCCTGTTCAGATGGCATCGCTGCCGTTGAAACTGTTTCGATCATAATTTTTTACTAAGTAAATACTCTAATTAGCGGCGGTTTTTGAATGCTTAAACCGCTGTTGAAGCTACGCAGGCGCAGAGTCTCCAGAACAGAGAGATGGATCGTGCCGATGAAGCGCGGATTTGATATTACCCACGGGTGGTTAAAAACCGGGTTTTTTGACATCGGACTTCGTTAGAACCCGCCTGGGCAAAAAACCCGGTTTTTTTGGTTTTGACGCGTAAGTTTTGTTCTACTCAACGCGCCGAATTAAGGTCAATCCATCTCTCAGCGGCAGTAACACTTGCTCTACCCGCGGATCGTCAACTAGAGCCTGGTTGAATTTGGCGATCGCAACTCCGTTAGCAGTAGCAGTGCCCGACAAGTAGGGCTGTCCCTGCATCAAAGTGTTATCGGCGCAGATCAAGCCATTAGGAGCTAACAGCCCCGTAGTTAGGAGTAAATCGAGATAGTCTATGTATCCAGCTTTATCGGCATCGATAAATACCAGATCGAACACTTCTCCATTCTCCGCCAATTCTTTCATGGTTTCTAGAGCCGGTGCCACCTTCACTGAGATTTTGTGACCGGCAGTAGATTCTTGAAAACACTTCTGGGCAAATTCAGCTACATAAGCGTCTACTTCGCAGGCTACCACCACTCCATCCACCGGCAGTGCTTCCGCCATCGCTAGTGCTGAGTACCCGGTAAACATCCCTATTTCCAGTACCCGCTTTGCTTTGGTGAGATGGACGAGAAATTTCAGCATTTGGCCTTCGAGATGACCCGATAGCATTTCCTGTTCCAACTGCCGCACTGTCTCGCCGTCAGAGAATCGCTTACTCCAATCTTCTGATTGGGTGCGCTTTACTAACGTGGCTAAGGCAGGAGATTCCGGCGTGGTACAAAGATCGAGGTACGGATCGAGACCATTTGCCAATTCGTAGGCTTGTTGTAATTCTGCCTTGAAAGCTCGATCGAGATTATCGATTTTTTCTACTTGCTCGACGAGACTTTCGAGTAAAGAGGCTAAAATCCCGACTGGGGTAACTGGTCTCATTGTCAAACCCCTGATGTGGAAAGATTTTCAGCTTTTTCTGACCACAGGTACATATCTTCCCCATCGCCGCGGCGCGGATAGCCCTCACAGATTTCTCGATGAACCAGTAGGGCTTTATCCAACTCACCTCGAGTCAAATCATTCATGAAAAAGCATTCACCAATGGGGCGCGGAGCCGCAGCACGTTGAAGACCATCACGGGTACGACTGATCGATGTTGTCGCTTTCCAGAGCAGTTCTGATGTCAGATAAGGGCTATCTATTGCTAGTCCGAGGCGGCTCATTAACCCTAAGATCCGATCGCGCGAGGCGATCGAGATGTAGCCCCGCAGTTGGGCAATGGTGGCCGAAAAAGCCATATCGATGGCGACACTATGGCCGTGGAACATCGGAATTTCCGGCGTTAGTTCCAGCGTCGGACTCCAAGTGTGACCGTAGGCAATCACCCGATCCAAATCTAGCTCGTGTAGGTTCGGTACTTCTAATGCCAGCATCGACTCAATCCCCTTGTAAGTGAGCCGATGTGCCACTTCTTGAAGTTCCGGTGTGCCGTTTACATAACCAAAATGGGTGTGCAGCAATGCTTCGCCGTAGTTTTCTAACATCTCAAAGATTTCTGTGTTACCTACTACGGCGATCTTAATTAACTCTGCCATGCCGTTGCGTATTTGGTCGATCGGCAGAGTTTTCAGGAAGGAGAAGTCTAAAATTACTTTCTGCGAAGCGTGGTAAGCACCGAGGCGGTTTTTGAGCTTACCGTGGTTCACGGCTACCTTGATCGCCACACTCGCATCAATCAGCCCAATTAGGGTTGTTGGTACACGAATGTAGTTAGTCCGACGGCGATAGGAGGAGCAGGCAAAACCAGCTACGTCAGTAGTCAATCCACCACCAACCACCAACACAGGCTCTTTCCGCACCAGTCCAAAATCAACGAAGGCATCTATGATGCTTTCAAAAGTTGTTAAGGTCTTATCCGGTTCCTTGATATTCACTGGAAAGACTGTTAAATCTATCTCGTGATACTTGAAATAAGCCTGCATCTGCTTGCCATACAGACCATAGACTGTTTCGTCTACAACCATTAAACAGCGACCAAGTTGGCGGTAACTATCCGCAATTTCTGGATTTTCAAGCTTGAAAGCACCATCTACATAGAGTAAGCTGAAATCAATTTTTTCGTACCCTTCAATATGAAAAGCGCGATCGGTAGCTGTAAACGTAGCTTGAATGTCACCCATAAAATTTTTTCACTTTCATGTTGGTAAGTAACGGTAAGTATCCGGGCGAACCTCAAAATTATCAATCCCTTTGTTGGTAAGCTTCCTAGATATTAACTGGACAAATTGATTATTTAATATCACGTTAACAATTGACCTGAAAATTTACTTTCAGACCTGTTTGTTAAGAATACGTTAAATACTGTTTGTACAGCATTTATGCTGAAAGCCATCCTAGGATCGAGTTGAGACTGCCTCAATGCTTACACAAAACTTAACATAACGAATTTCTCATATTTGTGCAACCAGATTCATCTAAATCTCATAAAACTGTTGAGAGATATTAGATAGTCAGGGATTTTAAGTTAAAAAGTTGATAATCCTTCAGTATTTGAACAATTTGATGTGTAATATAATACTCAGTAAATCCGAGTTAGCTCGCCATACTAATAGATGTATAAAAATATACTGAAACTTCAGAGAGTGTTTTATAACAGTCGCCTTAACAGCCTTGCCCGGTTGCTATAAATTAACTTAGAGCCTCAATTCAGCTTAGGCTGAAAACAGCAAGGACAAATCCAGAGACAAATCTGGAAAACCCGGAATTAAGACAGTCTCATCGGACAGAACTACTCGTTGCGATCGATAATTGAAGTCACCTTGTCTTTTTTGATAAGGTTCGCTGTGCATTTCGAGTTGACGATCGACTAAATTAAATATCCAATAATTAGCAATTCCCGCCTCAGCATACAAAGATAGCTTGGTTTCGCGATCGTACTTTAAACTAGAAATAGGGGTAGGCAACCAAAGGCACTACCCCTACAAATCTTCATGAATCATTTAGGATTGCTATAGCTGTTAACTACCTATAGCGAACGCAAGTATTGAGTTCCAGAGGTGAGGGGTAATGCCCCCACCAATTCGCCAACAGTCTCTTTCAATCGCCGAGTTATCTGAGAAGATATCTTAAGCCCGATCGCCCGTTAGCACTTGAACAGCAGCAGCCTCTGGTAATCGATCGTAAGAACTTCCACCCAAACCATTAACTTGACGCATCAAAGTGCCCATTTCCAAAGCACTCATCGCATAACTCCAGCCCAAATTGCTCTTAATTCCCGCCCTTTCCAAAGCTTGCTGCATCGTATCAGTCGTCACCACCCCAAAAATCACCGGTACCCCTGTTTGAAAAGCAGCCGCAGCAATTCCCTTAGAAACTTCGCCAGCGACATAATCGAAATGAGGGGTTTGGCCGCGAATTACCGCACCCAGACAGATTACGGCATCGTAGCGGCCAGACTGAGCAGCTTTGCGGGCTACTAAAGGAATTTCAAAACATCCGGGAACCCAATAAAAATCAACTTGATTCCCATGAGGATTGATATCAACCCCGTGGCGTTTCAAACAATCTTGACATCCTTCCAAAAGTTTGTTGACAATCAAATCGTTAAAACGACCGATGACAATCGCAAACCGGAGAGATTCTGTTTGAGTAAAAGTTCCCTCAAAAACTGTCATAGTGTTCTATTTTAGATTTTAGTTTTTAGTTTTTAGATTTTTTTGCAAGCAGGCAAAATTTAGAAAGCAGAAACATTTCCTCGGGATTTAACTTGCCAAAACCTACAGTCTGCTCTCTAGAAAAATTCTAGCTGGTACGTCCTCAGGCCGAGTGCCTTCAAATTACCTACAAATGCCTTCTACCTTCTACCTTCTGCCTTCTACCTGCGGTCGGGCTGGGAAAATTTAAACCACCAAAAAGTTCAATACACCCACTGCAATAACCAGCAAAAACCAGAGACCAGAACCAGCAAAGATTAGCGATTTAGACTGATTCCAGTTTTGGGGAGAGGCATAAGCAACTGGCACGCCAACCACCATTACAAAAGACAGCAGTACCAAAGCCAGTAAAACCAATTGAAACAGAATTGATAACATCTTTTCTCCTTTCGATATAACCGTGCGTTGTGGATGAGAAATAGTTGGTCACAACCTAGAGAAACATTCCAGGTTAGAGTTTTTTGTTCGCTCAAAAACGGATTGACTTCCACGACTTACGTCGTGGATATTTCAAAATTTTAGACCAAAGTTGCATCTCCCAGAGCGATCTGTGGAGTAAATCTAAAATTCTTCAATCTAAAATCTAAAATCGACTGACAGTATCTCGATGGTCATCGGGAGATTGTCGGTTGATTGATACGAAAGAGCTAGTGCAAATTCGGGCTTTGCGCGAACAGGCGTCACCAGCTCTTGAGATTTTCATCAATTTTATCATTGTTCGCTACTCCACAGAAAACTGGAAAGGTTAAGTTATAGCCCAAAGCCGTGTCAACAACCAGGTCAAACCATCAGTCCGACAGTCCGACAGGGATTTTAACCCATGGGGGTCTTTCGAGCTAAGCTTTAACCATTGGTTTGACTCCGATCGCCAGATCCCGTATCAAAGCCCCAGAAATTGCTACTCTGGGAGATAGAGATGCGGGATTTTCGGCTATGGACTTAGTTTTGTGCCACACAACAGCAGATTTTGACGCCTTGGGCGCGGCGGTGGGACTGTGCGTGCTGCGCCCCGGTAGCAGAATCGTGCTGACTGGCGGTTGTCACCCGACTGTGCGGGATTTTTTGGCGCTACACCGCGACGAGTACCCGCTGATCGAACGTCGATCGGTCAATCCGCAACAAATTCGATCTATTAGTATAGTAGATGCCTCGGGGCGCGATCGTTTAGGAAAAGCCGCCGAATGGTTAGACTTACCATACATCAACGAAATAGCCGTTTTTGACCATCACTTACAAGCCGATTTGGATATTCCCGCTACTGTCACACAGATTGAAGCAGTCGGCGCCACCACTACATTAATTGTCGAAAAACTCAAAAAAGCCGCAGAAAACAGCGATACAACATTTCGGCTTTTACCTTCAGAAGCCACAGTCATGGCCCTCGGTATCCACGTCGATACAGGTTCCCTCACCTTTGAGGGCGCAACGGCGCGAGATGCAATAGCTTTAGCGTGGTTGATGGAACAGGGAGCGAGTTTGCGGGTAATCTCGGAATATGTAGAACCCGGTTTGTCTCCGGAATTGCAGGATTTGCTCAGAGAAGCGTTGGAAAATTTGCGATCGCAAACTTGGCACGGTTATACAGTAACTTCAGTATTACTATCCACTGAATCTTACGTTCCCGGACTTTCGGCGCTAGCTTCTCGCTTGCTAGATTTAACTGAAACCGATGCTTTACTTTTAGGCAATGTCTATAAATTTAGCGAAAACGACAACAATCGCCACATCTCCGAATCCGCAGTTTCCAACCGCTTAGCTATTATCGGTCGATCGCGCATTTCCAGCACAAACCTCAGCGAATTGTTCAAACCTTTCGGCGGTGGAGGGCACGCCCGCGCCGCCTCCCTCGCCACCCGCGATGTTGACGCCCTACTGACTTTAAATCAATTAGCCGACGAACTTAAAGCTCAAATCCCGCACCCTCCCACCGCCCGCGAGTTAATGTCATCCCCAGTGCGGAGCATTCGCCCGGAAACCTCCGTGGGAGATGCTCACCGTATCCTCCTACGCTACGGGCATTCTGGACTTTCAGTTGTCGATACGGGCGATCGACTGGCAGGCATTATCTCGCGCCGCGACATTGATATTGCCCTACACCACGGTTTCAGTCACGCCCCAGTCAAAGGTTACATGACTCCGCAGCTAAAAACTATCGCCCCGGATACCTTGTTACCAGAAATTGAAGGTTTAATGGTGACATACGATATCGGGCGTTTACCAGTATTGGAAAACGGCCAACTGGTAGGAATTGTGACTCGCACAGACGTATTGCGGGAATTGCACCAGCAAAAAGCCCGCGATAGAAGCAGTAATCCTCAATTGTCCGATTATCCTGTATCTGAATCGGTTGAGCAATTATTGCGATCGGGCATTAGTAGCGAATTATGGCAATTATTGTCGATCGCGGCCAACATAGCACGAGAGCGCGGCTGGCAACTTTATATTGTCGGTGGAGCAGTCCGCGATTTACTGCTAGCCAAGGATGATAAACTAACGCTCACAGATATTGATTTGGTAGTCGATGGAAACTGCGGTGCCCACGATTCCGGCGCTGGAGTCGAATTAGCCTCAGCGCTGCAAAAGCTTTACCCAGACTCGCGTTTAGACGTTCACGGTCAATTTCAAACCGCCGCCCTGTTGTGGCACAAAGACTCTGCTTTCGGCTCGCTCTGGCTGGATATCGCTACGGCTCGTACAGAATTTTACCCTTATCCGGCTGCAAATCCTGAAGTTGAAGCGAGTTCGATCCGTCAAGATTTGTACCGCCGGGATTTTACAATTAATGCGTTAGCTGTGCGGTTGGGTGTGCCGCGCAGTGGCGAATTGTTGGATTTTTTTGGTGGTTTGCTGGATTTGGAAGCGCGGCAAATTCGAGTTTTACACGCTAATAGTTTTATTGAAGATCCGACGAGAATTTATCGGGCTGTGCGGTTTGCGGTACGGCTGGGATTTGTAATTGAATCGCAGACGGAAGGATACATCCGCCACGCTTTGGAAAGCGGGATTTATTACCGCATTCAGGGGGAAAACGGCAGAGCTCCGGCTTTGGAAACTCGCCTCAAAAGTGAGTTAAAATACATTTTGCAAGCTCCTTATTGGAAAGTTGCTTTGCAAATGCTGGGAGATTTGCAGGCTTTGCGCTGCATTCATCCTACTCTGGAGTTGGATCGTCCGTTGTGGCGGCGACTGCGTTTGCTCGATCGATGTTTGAATGGAAGGAAGAAGGAAGAAGGTTCGGCAGCGGATTCTGTAACGGATTTAACGGATGTAATGGATGGAAAGAAGGAAGACGGAAGACGGAAGACGGAAGACGGAAGAGGAAATCAGGCAGCAAATATTACCAATTACCAATTACCAATGCCCACCCTTCGACTTCGCTCAGGGCAAGATGCCCAATGCCCACCCTTCGACTTCGCTCAGGGCAAGATGCCCAATGCCCGATTACCAATTACCAATTCCCAATTCCCAATTATCAATATTCCAGATTGGCTGATGCGGCTGGAAGTTTTGATTGCTTATTTAGCACCGGAATATCGGGTTAAGGTGGCTATAAATCTTCAGTTACCTGCTGATAGTATTAAGCGGCTGGAAGTTTTGGAAGCTGGAAATCAGGAATTAGCAAAGGGTTTACTGAAGTGTAATTTACCCAGTCAATTGGTGTTTCTGTTGAGGAATCATGAGTTGCCGCTGTTAATTGCGATCGCCCTGCAAAGCCCCCGCAGCGCCCGCCGCCAGATTTGGGAATACCTCACCCGGTGGGCAAATGTTGAGTCGCCATTGAACGGCAATGACTTGAAGGCATTGGGTTACAAGCCAGGGCCTGGGTTTAAACGGATGTTGGATGATTTGTTGGCTGCGAGGTTGGATGGCGATTTGGGCGATCGGGCTACTGCTATCTCTTTCTTAGCACAACGCTATCCTCAATCTTAGTAGGGTGTGTCAGCCGCGCGTTATTTTTTGTATAATTGATTAGCTAATTGCTGACACAGCATACTCAACTTTTACTATCCGTTAAATTGCGTACATTTATCGTTGCCGAACTTCCTTAGGAATGAAAATTTAATAACTGTTGCTTGTTGCTTTTTACCAGGAAGAGCCTGGTAATGCATATCCGGAGGAAGAGCCTCCTTGTAGCTCGCAGCTTATAGGAGAGAGGACTGTAGGATATGTTTAATTTATTAAATTTTCGATCCTTATTCCATCCGTTAAATCCGTTAAAAAATCCGTTTCCCAACTTCCTTTACAAACCGATCGCACATTATTAATATTCCGATAATTCACGTGAAAAAACAGCGCCCTCCTGGTTTAATCGCAATTGTACTTTACAAAAGTTTTGTGGCTGCCCTCTTGACAGTAACTTCGCTCGCTTTGCTTTTAGCACTAAAAAATCATCAAGCATTGGAGGATTTTTCAGAATCTTATTTGTTAGAAAGCAAGCTGAAAATTATTGAATTTTTATTATACAAAATTCTAATCATTAAGCCTAAAACCTTACTTTTTAGCGGGCTGGCAGCCGCCATGTATGCAGGTTTAACCGCTGTTGAAGCGGTTGGTTTGTGGTACGAAAAAGGTTGGGCAACAATTTTAGTGTTAGTGCTGGTAGGAATCAGTATTCCACCAGAAATATATGAGTTATTTCAGGGTGTCACCGTACTTAAGTTAGCCGTATTTATCGCAAATATAGCAGTGTTATGGTATTTGCTGCACCATTTGCCGAAACACGGTAAGGGAGATTAAAGTTGACATGATTCAGAGGAAACTCACTTGATTTGATCCCTGTCAGGATCTTCAATAGACTTGCATTGCATTCCCAAGCTTTCCAATCAGGAAATGAATCTGCGTTGCTCCCAACACGCATCAAAATCACCAGCTTTTTTATTTCCCCAAGCTCAAACTCGACATAGGGTCATCATAAATATCACAATAGTGCTTATAAGTCAAATAAAAACCTAAATATTTACATAAAGCTGCGAATCGTAAAGATTTGGTAAACCGAAGAGGGGTGATACCCCCCACGCGCTATAGTCAGATAAATAGATGCACCCTGATGGCTTTCCCGTTCCACAAGAGCGGGATTTTTATTGGAAAAATATTGTGTTAAGTTTTTTAAGACGCCTGCTACAGATACAATAACGCGGGGATGCAAAGATGATCGGGATCAGAAGAGAGCCAAAACTAGGGGGCCGATCGTCGATCGAACATCAGCCCTAAAGAAAGCGAAATCACCCAAAGGCGGTAGCATAGTTGGGGAACCGGCATCAACTAAAGATGAACAGAGCGCCAGCAACAGTCCTGCAAAAGGGCAAATATCAAATCAACGCGACTTTAGGCAGAGGAGGGTTCGGCATCACTTACCGAGCTATCCACACCCATTTAAACCAAACCGTCGTACTCAAAACCCTCAACGAAAGTCTGCGCCAACACCCAGCATCTACCCAATTTCAGCAGCAGTTTATTGCCGAAGCCCAACGCCTGTCCCGATGCCAGCATTCCAACATCGTCAGGGTAATTGACTTTTTTCAAGAAGCCGGACAGTCTTTTATCGCGATGGACTACATTCCGGGCAAAACTCTCGTCCAAATAGTCGAAACCAGTCAGCCGCTACCAGAAGCGCAGGCCCTGCACTACATTCGGCAAATAGCCTCAGCCGTAAGTACAGTTCACCACAGCGGATTGCTGCATGGAGACATCAAGCCAGAAAATATGATCCGCCGAGCCGATTCTCACCTAGTAATGTTGATAGACTTCGGCATTGCGCGCGACTTTACCGCCGGCACGAAACAAACTCACACTAACTTGCTCTCCCCAGGGTACGCGCCGATCGAACAATACCTCTATGACGGTAAATGTACACCGGCCACAGATGTTTACGCGATCGCCGCCACTCTTTACTACTTGCTCTCCGGCGTGCCGCCCGTAGCAGCCCCCCTGCGCGATCGCATTCCCCTAGCTTCTTTGCGGCAATTTCAGCCCAACCTCAGCCCCAGAATCGAGCGAGCAATCCTCCAGGGACTCGAAACCGACCCCCAGAAACGCCCCCAGACAGTGGAAAATTGGCTTACCATGCTGCAAGAAACAGAGCTAGTACCAGCACAGAAAAAAGGCAAGCAAAGTCTGCGATTGCCCGCACCTCCCCCGCCGCAGTTAACTCTGCTGGCGTTTGTCGTAACGGCTGCAATTGCAGGCTGGATGGGTTTTGACTTGGCCTGGCGCTACAACAGCATCAGTGTCAGCAACAACGGATCGACCACTCAATCCTTCCCATCTCTCGAAGATTTGCTTAAATCCCAGGATTTGTCAGGGCCGATGTTCGCCCAGCCGTCTGTCGAAAGCAGCCCTCTCCCCCCACTCCAACTCAACAAGCGCCCCAAACCCACCTCAGACAGCAGCAGCATACCCGAACCGATCGATCCCTCAGCAACTAGCGCCCAACCTTCTGCATCCCCAAGCCCGGAAACTCCCGCCGAGCAGCCGGAACCGAAACCTTCAGCATCCCCGACGCCGGAGCCAGAAGCGCAGGCTGCTGAGTCTCCGAGTCCCGAGCCTCAAACCGAAATCGAACCCGAACCCCAAGCAGCATCGGCACCGGTACCGGAAGTTGCGCCCCTGCCGCCGGAACCGCCCAAATACTCGCCCCCCGCACCCGAAGGCCCTGTGGCGAAGAGTGCTGAAACCTTGCCGCAGTCGGAATCCGCGCCAGCACTAGGATCGCCGAGTGTGCGATCGTCGGCGATCGCGCCAATACCAAGCCAAAGCGGGAGCAATTCCGATAGCTCGATCGCACCTTACTCTCCGCCCCCTGTGGCAGAACCGACTGTGCCTTGGACGGAACCTGTGACCAATTAAAATTATTTTTTTCGGTTAAAAGTTCGGACAAAGATTTGGTTTTATCAGTCAGCAAATAGGAGATCGATTGTGGATTAAATAACACCATTCCGAACCACCGACTATCTCGCAAAACCTGCGATAGACTCGGAAAAATCCAACAGCCTCTGCCTGACTAGAGCGCATATTTCCTATTCCATCGGCAATCAGAATGCCTGCTGCAAAAAAATGTATAAACCTTGGATTATTTATAATAAATATGTTAAAATATAGGCCGCACAGGTAATGTGATGTCGCGCATTGCTTGGGCCAAACCTACGAGGTTGAGAAAGTAGTAAGCAACAAGAGATCTGAAAATCCGGCCGGTGGTCGAGGTGGCAGCCCGGATGCGATCTACTGCCGGAGCGATCGCCAACCCTGAAAAAAGTTCTTTGTTTCCCGGCTGCACTCCTGGCAGTAGATGGTTTCCGGCAAACTTCCTTTCTTTGGAAGCACCATCGAGGAGAATCAAGTTATAATTTGTTGCGGAAGCGCACAGAGATTTTTTTATGAGTAAACCCCCAGTTCATGCTTTTTTTGTAGGCAGAGCAGTTGCCGAAGCACTATACGAGCAATTAGAAAGCGCAGCAACCAACGCTTTCTCGGAACTCGGCAAATTTGACGCCGAACAAAGACAACGCCTGCGCCAATTCACCGATCGAGTGGTAGAACGGGCAAACCGAGCTGCGGATGAGGCGATGCAGACCAGAACTGGCACTGCCACCACCAGCACCACTACCATTCAAGATATCCCTCCCGCCGACTTGCAAGTAACGATCGACGAGCTGCGCGCTGAAGTCGCTCTGGTGCGATCCGAATTGCAGCGCTACCGCAGCAGTTTGCCTTAACAAAGGGCGATTCAAGCTCGGGATAGCTGTGCTTCGCGATGATCGCAACAACTATTGATTACTACACGAGCGCAAAGCAATGCGCTCCTGCGCTCCTTCCTACCTGCAATCAAAGCAACAATATAAAATAAGCAATTTGGGAACCCAAGTGTCTGCTCTCCTTGATGACTCTGTTAATCGCCAGCGCTCCCCCAAGCGTACTAGCGACGCCGATGAGCCAACAACTGCTGGTAAATCCTACAAAAGTAAATCTTATCGCTGGAATCGCGAAAAATATTCCCGGCAGCGGCGCTTCTTCGACATTTGGGCCTTTGTCTTGCTCTGGCTGGCTTCGCTGTGGTTCGACAGCAAAAACTGGAGCTACTGGGGAGGCGTAACTGAAGAAAAGAAAGTTGCCAGACGCCGCTTTCAAGCTATCTGGGTTCGAGAAACACTATTGGATTTAGGCCCAACTTTCATTAAAGTTGGACAATTATTTTCCACCCGCGCCGACTTGTTCCCGGCAGAGTTTGTCGAGGAACTTTCTAAGCTGCAAGATAAAGTGCCTGCTTTCAGCTACGAACAGCTAGAGGTAATTGTCAAGCAAGATTTGGGCAAGACTGTTGAGGAACTCTACCGCAGCTTTGACCCCGTGCCCCTGGCCGCTGCCAGTTTGGGTCAGGTACACAAAGCTCAACTACACTCAGGCCCGGAAGTTGTAGTAAAAGTGCAACGCCCAGGACTGCGGAAGCTGTTTGAAATAGATTTGCAAATTCTCAAGGGAATTGCTCGCTATTTTCAAAACCATCCTAAGTGGGGCCGCGGCCGAGATTGGATGGGGATTTATGAGGAATGTTGTCGCATTCTGTGGCTGGAAATTGACTATCTCCATGAAGGCCGCAATGCTGATACTTTTCGCCGCAATTTTAGCAACTGCGACTGGGTGCGGGTGCCGCGAGTTTATTGGCGCTACGCGGCTCCGCGAGTCCTGACTTTGGAATACCTGCCGGGAATTAAAATCAGCCATTACGAAGCTCTCGAAGCGGCCGGGATCGATCGCAAGTTAATCGCTCAGTTGGGCGCGAAAGCTTATTTGCGGCAGTTGCTCAACGATGGCTTTTTCCACGCAGATCCCCACCCCGGCAATATCGCTGTTAGTGCTGACGGAGCTCTGATTTTCTACGATTTCGGCATGATGGGTCAAATTCAGTCAAACGTCCGCGAAGGACTGATGGAGACTCTCTACGGCATTGCTTCCAAGGATGGACAGCGGATTATGGATTCTCTGATCAATTTGGGGGCTTTGGTTCCGACAGGCGATATGAGTCCGGTGCGCCGATCGATCCAGTATATGCTGGATAACTTCATGGACAAGCCTTTTGAAAATCAGTCCGTGAGCGCCATTACAGACGACCTTTACGATATTGCCTACAACCAACCTTTTCGCTTCCCAGCTACTTTTACTTTTGTGATGCGAGCTTTTTCCACCATCGAAGGGGTGGGCCGAGGCTTAGATCCAGAGTTTAATTTTATGGAGGTGGCACAACCTTTTGCCATGCAGCTTATGAGTAATGGAAATGGCTATGACGCTAGTGGCAGCATTTTTAACGAAATCGGCCGTCAGGCGGCTCAGGTGAGTTCGACTGCTTTGGGTTTGCCGCGCCGGATTGAGGAGACGATTGACAAGCTCGAACAGGGTGATTTGCGGATTCGCGTCCGTTCAGCCGAAACAGAGCGCTTGCTCCGCCGCATGAGCAGCGCTCAAGTCAGCACGAATTACGCGATGTTGATGAGTGCTTTTACTGTCTCGGCAACAATTATGTTTGTCAGCAATCTAGTCTGGCCGGCTGCGGGTTTGGCAGTGCTGGCGGCTGGTGCGGGGTTGGCTATGGTGCGCGTCTTCAAGCGGATCGATCGTTTAGACAGGATGTCATAATTTTGCAATGTCAAATTTGCAATTTTAATTTGAGATTTCTCACCAGCCAAAAGTTGAAAAGTGAACGTTCAGTTTTGGCTGGCCAACCACAGATTTGTCAGCTCGATTACCATAACAATGAAAGTTCGTAGTAATGAAAGTTCGTAGTGCGGACTTTAGTCCGCAAAATGCTGCGGACTAAAGTCCGCACTACAAACCTTAATTATTGCACAATCGATCCTACATGATAGTTGAAGCCGGAAATATTCTCGATATTTAGCGATTTTTGAAGTGATTTTGGCAACAGCCAGTTTAGCTTGGCGTCGCTATTTTGTAGCCTGATATTGTTGCGATATAATTTGCATTATTTGCGCTTCAGGTTTCGTTCGTGCTTTCTAAGATGTCGAGGGTTAAGTGCTTTGCTCGCATCCTTGATTAACCAACTGTTTAAACCTTGGAATAAATAGGATGTTAAAGCATAACATCCGGTATTTGCGAGTTACAACCTCTATATTTTGTTAAGAAACTAGATTTCCGATTCTACATCAGGTAAGGAACCAAAATTTAATAACTTAAACACCTCATATAATCCTTTTTCCTATAAGCTGCGATTTAAAACGAGGCTATTTCTAAAAATATTAGTTACCCGGTTATTCCTGGCAACAGTAAAATCAATTAAATGATTGAATTTTCATTCCTAAGTGCCAAATTGTATATTTAATGACATGACCAATGAAAAGTGAAAATATTATCAGTTTTGGTGCGATCGCCAAAAACCCGGCTTCTTTCGAGAATAAACCGGGTTTTGATCTGATATATGCGATAGATTTCAATCTATCTACAGTAGTTTCGTGGTAGTAACGCCATTACTTGTGAGTGGATTAGCTGGGCTGGTAGGAGAAGTAACTAACAGGTTCTTGTCCATAGCAGCAAGGCTGGCATCGGGAACAATATTATTAACACTGCTTGCCGTCTTAACACCAGTAACTGATTGAGTTGTACTGAGACTTAGAGGAGCAAAGAAACCGTTATTACCGTAGATGAGTATGTCATCATCGGTTTGACCACCAAAGTTCATCATACTAGAAATGGAACCGCCATTGATTAATGGATCGCTAGGGTTCGTCTTCGTGGTAGTTGGGGCGAGACTGCTGGCGCTAGTACCTGCTGGTAATTGGACAGCATTAGTGTTAGTTGCTGTCAGAATGCTGGTGCTAGTACCTGCTGGTGCTACAGCATTAGTGGTAGTAGTTGCTGTCAGAATACTGGCGCTAGTACCTGTTGGTAACTGATTGATAGTTGAACTTGCTAATGCAGGAACAGTATTGTTTTGCACACCGGGCAAGTTCGGATTAAGACTGCCAGTCATCGAATCGTCAGCATCTAAAGAAATACCGGTTAACGGATCGATATTTGATGGAGTATTGAAACCTTGAGGTAGGGCGCCGTTGTAGCTGTAGGAGACAAAGCGAGAACTGTCAATTTGATTGAATTGAACGTCTTTTAAGACCGCTAACTGTTCGCCACTGTCTGCAATGGTAATCAAGGAATCGTTAGTAAAACCGTTCGCCCCTTGGGAGATTTTGATTTGGTCAAAGGTGAGATTGCCGTTGAGTCCGAGATAATCTCGATCGGCTTGGAAGGAGAAAATCTGATCGACTCCCGCATTTTGCCCGATGACAAACAGATCGCTAGTGATGCCTCCAAACAGCGTATCTTCGCCATTTTCGCCGTTAATGACGTTGTTACCTTCGCCACCGTAAAGAAGGTCATTGCCGTCGTTACCGTTCAAGGTATCGTTGCCGCTGCTGCCATTTAACAAGTCGTTGCCGCCCCCACCATTGAGGATGTCGTCACCGGTACCAGCATCGAGACTGTCATCGCCTAAATCGCCGAACAGGTAGTCGTTTCCAGCTTCTCCACTTAGCAAGTCGTTGCCACAACCGCCATCGAGGGTGTCACGGCCCGCACCTCCCAGCATCGTGTCATCATCGCATTGACCGAGTAACAAGTCATTGCCGGCACCTCCTCCCATGAAGTCGTTGCCAGAACCGCCGAAGAGGGTATCGTTGCCAGAATCGCCTGTCAGAGTGTCGTCGCCGGAATCGCCGTAAACCAAGTCGTTGCTGGCGCCGCCGTCCATCAAGTCAGTTTCGTCGCCGCCGTAGAGGGTATCTTCGCCAACTTCGCCGAAAATCGTGTCTTGACCTTCACTACCGGAAATTTGGTCATTTCCAGCGCCTCCGAACAGCTTGTCATCGTCCATGCTGCCTTCGATTTTGTCGTCGCCAGCCCCTCCAAGTAATTGGTCGTTGCCCGTACCGCCGAAGAGTTCGTCGTTGCCCGCGCCGCCGTCGATGGTGTCGTAGCCGGAACCGCCGTCAATTTTGTCGTCGCCAGCTTCTCCGAAAATTTTGTCGTCGTCTTCGTTGCCCCAAACGTTGTCGTTGCCTGCGTTGGCGTTGATGAAGTCGTTGCCTGCTTGACCCCAAATTTGGTCGTTTCCGTCGCCACCGAATACGGAGTCGTCGCCGGAACCTGCATCAATGTTGTCGTTTCCGGTTTGTCCGAAGATGGTGTCAATGTTGTCACCGCCGTAAATTTGGTCGTTGCCACGGCCGCCGTCGATGAAATCTCGGTCTTCGCGGCCGTAGATTTCGTCGTCGCCGTCGTTGCCGAATACGGTGTCGTTGCCGGTACCGGCATCGATAAAGTCGTTGTCTTCGTTACCTTCGATGCTGTCGTTGCCGGATTGACCGAAAATTCGATCGACCCCTTCACCACCAGAGAGAGTATCGTTGTTCGCGCCGCCGTCAATGAAGTCGTCACCGCTGTTACCTTCGGCGATATCGTTGCCGTCGTTGCCGTAAATTCGATCGCGCCCTTCCCCGCCACTCAAGCTATCATCGCCTGCGTTGCCTTCTAGGTAGTCGTCTCCGTTGTTACCGGAGAGGGTATCAGTACCGATTTGACCGAAAAGTCGATCGTCCCCTTCACCACCATCCAAACTGTCATTGCCGGCTTCACCCCAGAGAACGTCATCTCCCGTTTGTCCCAACAGCGTATCGTTGTTATCGCCGCCCCAGAGTTCGTCATTATCGGCATTGCCTTCTAAAAGGTCATCGCCCGCACGGCCGTACAATCGATCGCGGCCGTCGTTGCCGAAGAGAGTATCGTTCTCAGTACCGCCGTCAACCATGTCGTCACCGCTACCGCCGGAGAGGGTGTCTTTACCCGCTTCACCGTAAACCTCGTCGCTGTCATCGCCGCCATCGAGAATGTCGTCGCCGGTGCCGCCGAACAGGGTGTCGCTGCCGGATTCTCCTAGCAAACTGTCGCCGTCATCGCCTCCCCAGAGGGTGTCGCTGTCGTTGCCCCCCAGGATGGTATCAAGGCCAGCTTGTCCGTACAGGCGATCGCGCCCTTCATTGCCCTGTAGCAAATCATTCCCCAAACCGCCATCCACAATATCATCGCCGCGACTGCCGAGAACCGTATCATCGCCAGCTTGTCCGAACAAACTATCGTTATTGTCACCGCCGTCTAGGAAGTCGTTACCGTCGCCGCCTTCGAGGGTGTCATTTTCGCTACCGCCATCCAGGGAGTCGTTACCGAGTTCGCCGAAAAGTCGGTCTGTTCCTGAGTTGCCTTCGAGGATGTCATCGCCACCGCTACCGTAGAGAGTATCGCTGTCAGATTGACCGAGAAGGGTATCGTTTCCTTCGCCTCCCAACAGGGAATCATCGCCGGAACCGCCTTGCAGTAAGTCGCTGCCAGCTTGACCGTATAATGTATCTTTGTCGTTCCCGCCGTAGAGACTGTCATTGCCATCGCCAGCATTCAGGAAGTCATCGCCGTTTTCGCCGAACAGGTTGTCATCGCCAGCTTGGGCGAATAGAGTGTCATTGTCTTGCCCACCCCAGAGATAGTCGTTGCCACTACCGGCATCAAGTAAGTCTTTGCCGTCGCCGCCGTAGAGACTGTCATTGCCTTCGGCTGCATCGAGGCTGTCGTTGCCAGATTCACCAAACAGCTTGTCATCGCCAGTTTTACCGAGTAAAGTATCGTCGTCTTGACCTCCATAAAGTAGGTCATTACCACTTCCGGCATCAAGGAAGTCTTTGCCCTCGGCCCCGTAGAGAGAATCATTGCCATCGCCTGCATTCAGGATGTCGTTGCCCGATTCCCCAAACAGGTTGTCATCGCCAGCTTGGGCTAATAAGGTGTCATCATCTTGACCACCCCAAAGTTGGTCGTTGCCTGTTCCAGCATCGAGGATATCTTTGCCGTCGCCACCGTAGAGGTTGTCGTTGCCTTCGGCTGCGTTGAGGATGTCGTTGCCACCTTCCCCAAACAGGTTGTCATCGCCAGCTTTGCCGAGTAAAGTGTCATCGCCTTGACCTCCATAAAGTTGGTCGTTGCCAATTCCAGCATCGAGGATGTCTTTGCCGTCGCCGCCGTAGAGGTTGTCGTTGCCTTCTGCTGCATCGAGGGTGTCGTCGCCCGCTTCGCCGTAGAGGTTGTCGTCGCCTTCTTTACCGAGGAGGATGTCGGCATCATCGCCGCCGTAGAGTTGGTCGTTGCCGAGGCCTGCATTGAGGGTGTCTTTGCCGGTGCCGCCGTAGAGGAAGTCGTTGCCGATTCCGGCGTCTAGGGTGTCGTCGCCTGCATCGCCTCTGAGTGTGTCGTTGCCGACTTCGCCGATGAGGGTGTCTTTGTCGTCGCCGCCGGACATTTCGTCGTCGCCGGTGCCGCCGTAGATTAGGTCGGTGTCTCCTTCTCCGTAGAGTTTGTCGTTGTCGCTTTCGCCGTAGATGGTGTCTTTGTCGTCACCACCGTAGATGTTGTCATCGCCGGCGCGTCCGTACAGGCTGTCGTTGCCAGCATTGCCGTAGATAGTGTCGTTGCCGTAGCTGCTGTCGCTGCTGCCGCTGTCGCCGGAGACAAAATCATCGCCAATACCTGCGTCTACGAAGTCGCTGCCGTCGCCGCCGTACACAAAGTCGTTGCCGGCTTCACCGTAGAGAGAGTCTTCTCCTTGGTTGCCAAAAATCCTGTCGCTGCCCGTACCGCCGGAAATTTCGTCATTGCCGAATTCGCCGTAGAGTTGGTCGTTGCCGTCGAGGCCGTTGATTTTATCGTCGCCGCTACCGCCAGTGAGAGTGTTGGCATTTTTGTCGCCTGTAATGTCGTCGTTGAATTCGGAACCGACAACGTTTTCGACTCCGGTAATGGCATCATTTGCACCGGAACCGTCGGTGGCTGTACCTGTTTCGAGGTTGACGGTGACACCGTTGAAGTCGCGGCGGTAGCTGACAATATCTATGCCATCTCCGCCGTCAAAGCTGTCATTTCCTTGGTGGCCGATGAGGATGTCATTTCCGGCTAAGGCTTTGATTTGATTGTCTTTGCTGTTGCCAATCAGGATGTCATCAAAGCGTGTGCCGGTGATGTCTTCTAAGTTGGTTAGCTTGTCGGTGTTGCCGAAACCGTCTTTGGCTGCGCCGGAGTCGATTTCAAAGTCGCGTTCTAAGTCTGTGTAGAATTGGTCGGGGTTTGCTGGATTGACGGCTTGTCTCGCCCGTTGTCTTTTGTTGTGTTCGTAGGTTTGGCTTTCATCGATGTTGACAATGACTCCGTTTGGTGAGTTATCGTAGTTAACTCGATCGACTCCTTCACCGCCATCTATTAAATCATCGCCTGCTTCTGCTGTTAAGAAGTCGTTGCCAGTACCGCCGTAAAGTTCGTCGTTGCCAGCATTGCCGTTGAGAGTATCTTCGCCGGCTTGACCTAAAAGTACATCGTCATCGGCGCCGCCAAACAGAGTATCTTTGCCATCGCCACCATCGATCAAATCTTTGCCGTCTTCGCCAAACAGCGAATCATCGCCAGCTTGTCCGAAAATATCGTCATCGTCGGCCCCGCCAAAAATCGTGTCTTGGTCATTGCCGCCTTCCAACCAGTCGTTACCGGTGTTGCCTTCAATTAAGTCGCTGCCGGCTTGTCCGTAGATTTCGTCATCGCCTTCGTTGCCTTGGAGGTAGTCTTGGCCGTTGCCGCCATCAATGAAGTCGTCGCCTGCGTTTCCTTGTTGGGTGTCGCTGCCTTCTTGTCCGTAGAGGATGTCGTCGCCTTCGTTACCTTGGATGAAGTCGCGGCCGCTGCCACCTTCGGCGTAGTCTTCGCCTTCGTTGCCTTGGATGAAGTCGTTGCCTGCTTGGCCGTAGAGTTTGTCGTTGCCAGAGTTGCCGTAGAGTTGGTCATCTCCTAGTTCGCCGTAGAGAATATCGTCATCATTTCCACCACTAAGGATGTCTTCATTATCACCGCCGAAAAGTATGTCGGCATCGTTGCCACCGCTAAGGGTGTCGTTTCCTTCTTGCCCGAATAAGGAGTCGCTGCCTTTGTCGCCGTTGAGGATGTCTTTACCAAGTTCGCCGTAAAGGATGTCATTGCCATCGTTGCCGTTGAGAATATCTTCGTTATCGCCACCGAAGAGTTGGTCTTGGTCGCTGCCACCACTGAGTGTATCGTTGTCTTTGCCTCCATAAATGTTGTCATTACCTTCATTGCCTTGAATGTTATCGTTACCTTCATCACCTGTAATTTGGTCATCACCAGCATCACCTCTAATAAAGTCGTTACCTTCGTTTCCTTGAAGTATATCTTGGCCGTTACCACCCGAAATAGTATCTTGTCCTGTATTACCTTTAATGAAATCATCGTCATTGTCTCCTGCTAAGTTATCGTTACCGTTACCACCATCGATATAGTCATCGCCATTTCCACCAGAGATCAAATCATTACCGTCAAATGCAGTGCCAGTATAATCGACGATGATAGGTGGTTTAACTTTAACTCCGCTGACATAATCTGCCGGAGCTATGTTAGTAGTATTAAGTCCATTTTGGACTGTTATATCTCCTGCTTGAGCAATTTCAAATTGTTTACCACCAAACAGTGTATCTCTGTTATCTCCACCATAAATTTCATCGTTACCTAGATCCCCTTCTATGAAATCTCTACCTTTGTTTCCCCATATCTGATTATCTGCAATATTTCCAGTAATCCAGTCGTTTCCTTGGGTTCCCACCAAGTTTTCAATAGTTGCATCGAAAGATCCACTGGATGGACTATAAGCAAGTAGAGTACCAAATTCATGGGTGTTAAACTTGAACTCTCCTGCTGGAATAGAACCGAAAATAAAATCTAGTAAATTTGGTTGACTAGATTTATATTTTTTCAGGTTCGTATATTCAAGATTATAAGCAGACATTTTAGTAAGAACGCCACCTTGTCTCATCTCAAATCTATAGTCTATATTTGCATTCTGATATAACGAGAGCATGGATGGAATCTGAGAAAAATCTAACGTGTCTATACCACTACTATCCCAAATTGTACTTCTAAGTTTTGTTTCTGGCGTTACTCTACTGAAACTAGGATAATAATCAGTGCCATTTACTTGATATTTGTCAACACTGTTCGTAAACTCATATGTTGTATTTCCATCATTTTTTGACTTAGCACCATAATGTTTTTGTAACGCTAAAATATCGTAAGGCATTAAAGATACTGGCCATGCTCCTCCGAAGTTGTAAGTCATGACTGTGTTAGACAAGTTATCTTCATTGTCTGATAATATAGCTCCATCTTCATGAGGGTGTTTTAGTCCTAAAGCATGACCAATTTCATGAATAATTGCTTCATAAGCCCATGTCCCTGGTAATGAAGAAAAAGATTCGTTAGCATTTCTTCCAAAAAAAACATCACCTCCAATAGCTTCTGGTTTATCTTGATCGTCCAAAGGATAAAAAGCACCGGCTGTATTAGATTTATCCATCATAAACCTTATTTTCCCAGCCTGAGTTAGCTTTTTATAAGGAGATGATTGAGAGGTATCCCAAGAATAATAAGCATCTTCCACTTTTTCTGATTGCAGATTAAAATCAAGCTGAATAACAGGTGTAAAAACCTGGCTTAAAATTTCTTCAGTATTAGTAATAATGCCGTTGTCTGTGATAGCAGATACTTCATAGCTGGAAAATTTAGGATGTAGCTTTACTGCCTCATAATTAGTAACAAAGCTATAGGTGATTGTTTTATTTGTCCACCATGTAGATTGTTCTAATGCGCTAATATCAGGAGAATTTTGCTCGACCTGAATAGCTTGACCATCTAATCGAAGTGTTTTTGAGTCGTTTTCTACTTTTAATGACTGAATATATGGATCGCTCAAATTCACCCCACGCATGATCGCTGAAAAGAACTCACCTTCATCCCCAGGAGTATCCGAAGTATTAATGTGCCAATCCACAGAATGACCAATTTCTTCCAATAAAACACTCGTAATCCCTTGAAGATTGTCATTATTTTGAGTCAAAAAGTCTTGGGAAACATAAATGGTATTATTTGAACCCGCATAGGCAGCATTAGCCCCTTGAAGTTCAGAACCAGTGCGAATTTCGATCGCAGGCAGAGATGCAAAGTCGCTGTTAACCCACTGCTGGCGGATCTCTTCTAACTTACCAGTATCAAAATTTGTGCCGAAAATACTTTGAACTTTGGCTACAAAATCATCACCATTGGCAAAATTATTTAAAATGCTGTAAGCCTGTTGTAGAGAAGCTTCGATCGCAGAATTGAAAGAGTTGTTAGAAGTCATGGTTTTATTCTCCAAGAGTAGATACAATGTGTGCTGAAAATTGACAAAAAGACTCCGCCGACACGCACAGACGTGTCACATTTACCGAATTTGCTCGCCTGAAAATTAGGGTCGATCGCCCTTCAAGTCATTTCAAGTCAGTTAAGGTATTGTTAAAAAGCTCGATCGCCCGCAACAACCGCAGACAACCGTCAAAGTCCGATTAGCTCAAAACCCGTATATCTACGCAAAACATACTCAGTGTTCGTGCGTAAACCTCTAAAAACATCGAAAAATCGTCAAACATACTCAATACACCCCGTGAAATTAATACACCCAACGACAACAACAGATTAATCGCACATCGGAATACCCCGTTTCCCATAACCCTTCAGATTTTGAAGTCTCGGGAATTTGGGCCCAACCGCCTAACTGTTGCTTACATTTACTTATCAGGGCGGACTCGGTAGTTTTATGCAAAACTCAACTTGTTTTTGGTAAAGCTTTGTAAAGACTCCGTGAAAGCACCGAAAAGAGCTGGTTTTTGGGAGTTGAAGCGCGATCGCCCCAACCACCTGATTGTCGATCGCACCAGAGGATTTATGCGCGGGTGGCCAGAAACCGGGTTTTTTACGAAAATTATTCGCTGTTACCAGGAGATTAGGCCAAAAACCCGGTTTCTTGAGCTTGGTGCGTAAGTCCTCATTTATCTATCAGGGCGGACTCGGTAGTTTTATGCAAAATTTCAATTTTTTTTGAGAAATTCTGTAAAGACTCCGTGAAAGCACCGGAAAAACCTGGTTTCGGGAGTTGAAGCGCGATCGCCCCAACCGCCTAACTGTTCCGTACATTTACTTATCAGGGCTAACTCGGTAGTTTTATGCAAAATTTCACTTTATTTTGAGAAATTCTGTAAATACTCAGTAAAAAGCACTGAAAAGAGCTGGTTTTGGGAGTTGAAGCGCGATCGCCCCCAGTTTAGAACTGATGCGCGGGTGGCCAGAAACCGGGTTTTTACGAAAATTATTCGCTGTTAGCAGGAGATTAGGCCAAAAACCCGGTTTCTTGACCTTGGTGCGTCAGTCCTCATTTACTTATCAGGGCGGACTCGGTGGTTTTATGCAAAACTCTACGGTTTTTTGGTAAAGCTTTGTAAAGACTGCGTGAAAGCACGGAAACAGAGGTTAGGACTGATGCGCGGGTGGCCAGAAACCGGGTTTTTACGAAAATTATTCGCTGTTAGCAGGAGATTAGGCTAAAAACCCGGTTTCTTGACCTTGGTGCGTCAGTCCTCATTTATCTATCAGGGCGGACTCGGTAGTTTTATGCAAAACTCTACAATTTTTTTGCAAAGCTTTGTAAAGACTGTGTGAAAGCACCGAACAAGTTTGCCGCTGCGGTTTAGTGCCTCTCACCAAGAAGGGTTTTGGTATTTAAAACCATCGACTCAAGACATTGAAAGTGAAAGCAGAAATACCTTTCCCAGCCTCTTTGTAGGTTTGGAACATGGTAGCAAATGACTGATTCCATACCCAATGGACACGACCAAAAGCTGGCGCTAGATGACTTTTTTCTTCTTGGCTGGGATACATTCTAACTTTGACTGCTTTTAACACCACGAAAGTCATCGCCCTATAAATCGCACAAACACCAAGAGCAGGCAAGGGATTTTGTTCGTCTCCTCATCCACCCACCACTTGCCAATATCTGCGATTGTCGGACAAGTAGGTGAGTGTACTCCTCGCCTCACTTGCTTTTCATCCGCGCACCAGCCCCAAAGTGCTACCGACTAGGGATGAACAGCAGTCTAGCTAAAATTTACACCACCACCAGCCGCGCCCTCTCAACTAAAAACCACGCTGATTCCTATTTCTCGCCAGCTTAACCTCTGATTTTTGTGTCTAAATCCCGTTTTTTTGCAGGTGCTGCTTAATATCCTTGATTTAGGGAAATTTTTAGATGCGATTACCATCAGACGATCTACAATATAAGATCAAGTAACTGCAATTTTTCCCAAACGGGCGATCGTCGGTGGCAGAAATGTCAACTGCGGTTCGTGAGTTAAGTTTGGCAAGAAAACTTTGCACGTGTTAAATCAAGCTTTCAAGTTCGATGAGTCAAATCACCCAATCTATGAAACGCTCTTTCGCAGGCAAGACAGACACAGGGCTAGTTCGTTCCGTAAATCAGGATTCGTACTACATAGACCCTGACGGGCGATTTTTCATAGTGGCCGACGGCATGGGAGGACACGCGGGAGGTCAAGAAGCCAGTCGGATTGCGACTCAGGCGATTCAATCTTATTTGCTCGAAAATTGGGAAGGGCCTGAAGATTCTCCCCTGTTGTTGGAAAAGGCTTTGTTAATTGCCAATCAAGCAATTTTGACGGATCAGCTCGAACATCCCGAGCGTGCTGATATGGGGACTACGGCTGTGGTTCTGATCTTTAGAGATGAGGGCAGACCTTGGTGCGCTAATATCGGGGACTCTCGCTTGTACCGGCTGCACGGATCTCACTTGGATCAGATTACTGAAGATCAGACTTGGGTGGCTCAGGCTGTGAAAAGAAAGGCCCTGACTCCGGATCAGGCTCGCAGTCATCCTTGGCGTCACGTTTTGTCCCAGTGTTTGGGCCGCGATGATTTGCAGGAGATAGATATTCTGCCGGTGGATGTAAAGCCCGGGGATCGCTTGCTGTTGTGCAGCGACGGCTTGACTGAGGAACTTTCCGATCCTTTGATTGCTTCGCCTCTGAAGTCGATTCGCGCGTGCGAGGGAGCTGCAACTGCTTTGATTGAAGCGGCTAAGGATAAGGGGGGACGGGACAATATTACTGTGGTGATCGTGACGATCGACCTCAAATAATATCCTCCCAATCTCTCAATCTCCCAATCTCCCAATCAAAAAATCTCCCAATCAAAAAATCTCAAATCTCAAATCTAAAATCGCATGATCCGGGTTATTGGTTTGATCAGTGGCACGTCGGTGGATGGCATTGATGCTGCTTTGGTGGATGTGGTTGGTTCCCAAGCAGACTTGAAAGTGCAGTTGGTGGCCGGCAAGACTTTCCCTTATCCTGCTACTTTGCGATCGCAAATTCTCTCGGTTTGCAGTGGTTCCGCCTTGTCCGTGGCTGAACTCGCCGAATTAGATGATGCGATCGCCCAAGAATTTGCTAAGGCAGCCTTGACAATTCAAACAGAATATGATAAAGCGGAATTAATTGGTTCTCACGGTCAAACTGTCTACCACCGACCCCCAGGGAATATGGCAAACAGTAGTTTTTCTGCTGTACCCAGTCCCAGATCAGACATGGGTTACAGCTTGCAACTCGGGCGGGGCGCGCTCATCGCGCAACTGACAGGCATTACAACTGTGAGCAATTTTCGATCGGCAGACATTGCAGCAGGAGGTCAAGGAGCACCCTTAGTCCCCATAGTTGACGCCTGCCTGCTGGCCGAACCCAACCGCAACCTCTGCATCCAAAATCTCGGCGGAATTGGCAATTGTACTTATCTTCCTGCCACGAAAGATCGGGAATTGGCCCAGAAGTCTGGGGTTTCTCATGGAGGCGAGGGTATCTTGGGTTGGGATACCGGGCCGGCAAATTCGCTGTTAGACTTGGCAGTGCAGCACTTCTGTGACGGAACAAAAACTTGTGACGAAGGTGGAGCTTGGGCGGCAAGCGGCACTCCCTGTCAAGCTTTAGTAGAGGATTGGCTACAGCAAGATTTTTTCCTCCAAGCACCGCCCAAATCTACAGGGCGAGAGTTATTTGGTGTAGACTATTTTAACCGTTGTTTGGTCGAGGCTCAAGGTTACAACCTCAGTCCTGCTGATGTGCTGGCTACTTTGACGGAACTGACTGTTGCTTCGATCGTTCACAGTTACCAAACTTTTTTGCCGCAGATGCCCGATCGAGTTTTATTGTGCGGGGGCGGCAGCCACAATCTTTACTTAAAACGCCGATTGCAAGCACAATTGCATCCAGTGCAAGTGTTGACTACTTCTGAGGCAGGCTTGAGTGTAGATTTTAAAGAGGCGATCGCTTTCGCGGTTTTAGCCGCCTGGCGGGTTCGGGGTATTCCCGGCAATCTGCCTCAAGTTACTGGTGCTTGTGCACCGGTTCTGTTAGGAGAAATTAACTCTTGTTGGCACAGTTGGGCATGATAGCATAGAGTCTGAGGGACAACGGCTGTGCGTTGTTGCACCAGCATTGTAGCCAGCAGGAAAAGCATAGGAACAGCACTGTGGCTCACACGTTTTTAATGGAATCTGGCCAATGGACGCTCGAAGGAAGTTGGATTGAGCGCAATGGCGTGCCAATTACGGTGAAAGGCAAAACTTTAGTGAGCTGGAACCGAACAGATTGGTTCAGTATGGTGACGAAGCTCGTGTTTCCAGGAGGCGATCGCGAAGAGATTATTTTGCAGTACCGAGGACACCTCAACAGCGATGAGCGGCAGTATACTTTTGTACTCCAACACGGCGAACTCGGCCGCGTCGAGGGCGAAGGTTGGATTGCTCCCCAGTCGATCGTCCAACGTTACTGGGTATTGGGAGACGAACGCCAGCGGCGGACGGGTTTTGATACCCTCCACCGCGTTGATGACAACCGCTACTACCAATCTAGCGGCATCATGTCTGGTCATTACTTGACGAGTACGATGGAGGCGACTCTGGAACGTCAGTCGGAATAACTCTTTCTCAAGTCAACTGTTGCGAGTTCTAGGGTTTAATATCAAAATTGAAAGTCTTGCTAGTCGGAGGTCGCGCTCAGATGTCCGACTAGCGCCATTATTGTCAAACCTCATCCGCTGCAACTAAAGACAAATATATTTATAGCCTTTCGAGATCCCATATGAGGTATGTCTGGTAATTGGGAAAAAGGTAATTGGAAAAAAGGTAATCGATAGTTTCTCTAAGCTTTCTGAGGTTTCTGGGAGTAAAAATGCTCTCCCTGTGTGTGTGTTCTCCCTGGTGCTTGCAGGAGAATTTGGCATACCTCATATGGGATCTCGAAGCGCTATAATATCTTATTAAAAACTTAAAACTTATTCTCAAAAACGATCGAGGTTTTGAGTCTCGTCGCGATTCATTATTTTTGAGTTTTCCCGCTGTGTCGATCGACAGATTGCTAAGATTGACTCCCAAATCGAGTGTAATCAACAAACAAACTGTCAACTTTTGGCGATCGACAATAAATCCATCCAGAGACCTTTTTCCTCAGCCTTCTATAGCAACCGCCCTGACTGTCAGGACGTTCTTAACTGTTGAAACCCTTGATTTTATTGCGCCTTCCATCTTCCATCTTCCATCTTCCGACTTCCATCGGACTTCTTCCTTCTGAAGCCTTCTGAAGCCTTCTGAAGCCTTCTGCTGAAAGAGTGACGCCCCATCACCCCCAACTCCTTTCCGCCTGAGGGAAGAGAGTAAGAGACGGAGGTCGCCGACTGCGACTCTCACCTATTCAACGCCTGGATTGGGTTCTAATCCCCAGTGGTGTTTGAGAAAATGGCGGTACATGGTTTCGCGCAACATCATTTGCTCGTAAAGCTTGACCAAAAACTCCTGAGCTTGTTCGCGGCTCATGTCACTTACCTGTGTTTTGAAGGAACACAGGCTAAATTGCTGCTCCAAAGACAATTCTGCTGGTTGGCTCATGACTAAAGACTCCTCTGTAAGTAAAGGTGACTTGACAGTGAAAACCTGGATTAACCAGATTTGTAAGTTGTTTCTGTAAGTTGCTTCAGCGATCGGCTGTTGATTTCAGGATGCCTCACCAGCCCATCTCGCTTTAGTATATTACAAAAGGTAACAATGATTTGACAAAATTACCATCTGTCCCAAGAAATAACTTAACTAGAGAGATGGCAGGATGTCTGCAAAAGTTCCTTCCGCAGGCTGATACCACTCTATCTACTTGTCAAGAGAAAAAAGGCTCAGTACGAACCAAAATAATTGAAGCCATTTATACCAACTAGCGCAAAAATTCTCTCTGGGTGAGGGGGAGATGGGGAGAGTGGGAGAATTTGTATTTGTTTCTTCTCCCTTCCCTTCTTCGTTGTATCCGCGATCAAATCCTTTGCCTAACTTGCTTCGGACTTCTACCCTCAACATCCATTCGTTAAATCCGCTACATCCGTTAAATCCCGTAAATTGGTCGTTGGCCGAACTTCCTTCTTGCTTCGGAAACCTTCTAACTAATTGGAGGGCGCGACTTTCTGGGGTGGAGCGGCCGCTCCGGGCCTCAAATTGGGGGCAGTGGCTGCGGGCGAAACGGGAGGAATGCCCAGATTTGCCCCAGAGTTGCTAGGCTGCTGTCCCGGAGCCGGGAGAGGAGATTGAAATTGATTGGGATTGAACTGCTGCTGTCCCGGAGCCGGGAGAGGAGATTGAAACCGATTGGGATTGAGCTGCTGCTGTCCGGGAGCCACGGGAGACGGCAGCGGTTGAGCCGAATTGCCCGAAGGTGCCGCAGGAATGCCAGAATTGGGAAGCGACGGATTATTCGGCTGCCCAGAGGGAGCCGAACTAGGTAGTGTTGCCAGCGCTACTCGATCGCCCCCAACCTCCCGCAATTTGTCTAAAACCTCCACAACTTTGGCGTATTTAGCATTTTGAGGGGCGTACAACACCGTCAACCCGGCAGGATTTTTGTTGTGGAAACTCTTTAAAACTCGATCGAGCTGTTGGTAATTAACAGGCAATTGGTCGATATAAGTTTGCCCGAAATCGTCAATGCTGACAATCAGCATCTCTCGCATCTGCGTTTGTCCCGTCTTTGCCTTCGGCAAATCGACATTAATCGCTTGCTGGCGAGTCAGTTGCAAAGCCGCCAGCAAAAAAAACGTCAGAATGCAAAAGATCACGTCAATTAAAGGTACCAGTTCAATCCGAGCATCTTCAGCAGGAGTTTCTAAGTGAATCTTCATCAATTCTCCTTTGTTCTAATTATTAGAAGTTGAATCAACATCAGGATCGGAACTTTTCAATTTCGGCTCGCGGTTGCGTTCGCCCGACTCTTGAGAATTGAGAGAACGCCTGTTCAAACCATCGGAACCAAAGGAAGAATTGCTGTATTCTGCGCCGGGCGATCGACCTTTAGCATTAGCCGCCGGCCAATATTGCCTGTAAAGCATTTCCATTTCATTGCCAGCTTTGCGAAATATTTTGGCCTGATTGAACAAAAAAGCTTGAAATATCCGATAAAATGCCAAGGTAAAAATTGCTACTACCATCCCAGAAGCAGTAGTAATCAGCGCCTCACTAATCCCCAAAGTCACGCCAGTGGTTGCCGCCGTGCCGATGTCGCCCAGACGGATGGAACTGAGGGAGTTAATCAATCCCAAAACTGTTCCCAGCAAGCCCAGCAAAGGGGCGAGAGCGATCGTCGCTTCTAAGATTTTGTCGCCCCGGCGCATCGAAGCCAACTCTTCATCAGCAGCAGCTTCGAGTGCGAGTCGAAATAAATCTGGTTCAGGATTGTACAGCCGCAGGGGTGCAGATAGAAATCGCCCGATCGGCTGTCGGTTAGCTTGTCTAGCAATCTCGTTAGCAGCCCCCCAATCGCTGCGGGCCGCGTCGAGAATGCGGCTAACTATCTGCTTTTCTGTACTCAAGAGGCTCGCCCAGAACCACAAGCGCTCGATAATTGTACTTACAGATAGAATCGATAACACCAACAGGGGCCACATGGCGGGGCCGCCTTTCTGAAATAGCTCTTGAATATTCACAATATTTTTGCTCCTGCATTACCCGCTAACTTTTACTTCTGTTCTACTTTTTTTAAGAAATTATCGGCCATTTAATTTTAGCTATTAATGTACTCCGGACTGACGCACTCGCGACTAAAGAAACCGGGTCTTGCAGCCCAAGGCCTCGGGCTGCAAAGAAGTATCTTACTCCATCAAATCCGGTTGCTGGGTAAGTCTTGGTGATATTTTCGACCTCCTCGCGGGCGATCGGCGACTACCTCCTCAGAATTCCTCTAAATCTTCTTGACACATATCTTGCAGCGATTGGTGTTGCAGGCGGCGGTTCGTGCGGCGATATTTTTTAGTTTGCAGCTTCGGTTCGTACTGCTGCGTACCATCCGACTTGGTTTGCTGCTTCAAACTCGATTCGGCGCTGCTAGAGTTTTGCAGAGCTTGTTGGCGGACGATCGCCTCTTCCAGAAAATTCAAATAATACTGGTAGCGCTCCCAATCCCCCCGCACCACACAGTTAGGCTCATCTCGGTGCGAACAGTCGCTAAACTGACAGCTACCCAAAGCCAGCCTCTGACGAGCTTCTGGGAAATATTCAGCTAACTCCGACGGATCGCATTCGAGACTCGGCTGATTAAAGCCCGGAGTATCCGCCAGCAGTCCGCCGTCGGGGAGTTCAAATAGTTCGACGTGGCGAGTCGTGTGGCGCCCGCGGCCGAGTTTGCCGGAAACAGCGCTCACTCGCAGCTTCAGCGCCGGAATCAGTTGGTTAATCAAGCTGGACTTGCCGACCCCAGAAGGGCCACAAATTATCGTTATTTTTTCTTGGATGTGGCTGTTGAGGGAGTTCGGCAACGGATTTTGTACGGAATTTAATGAATCTAACGGATTGACGGAATTTGCAACTAGGGGATTATCCTCATAAGGCAACAGAGAACCATCTATTTTGTCCTTTAAATGCTGGTCTGCTACTTTTTCGACACAAACTTTATTTTGCAAGTTAGACGCAGCTTCCTGGACTCCTAATCCGCTGCGAACACTAATAAACATTGGTTCGTAGCCCCAGCCTGAAAGCCGATCGCGCCACTGTTCCAACTCCCCGTTCGTCACCAAATCGCATTTGTTGAGGCACAAACTCACCTCTAAACCTGTAGATTCTGCCTTGACTAAAAACCGAGTTAATGAGGCGGGGTCTAAATCGGGTTCGGCGAGGGCAAAAACGAGGAGAATGCGATCGGCATTAGCGACAGGCGGGCGGTTGAGTTCTGTACGGCGGGGGAAGACTTCTGAAATAGCACCCCGGCGGTCAGTCCAGTCCGGTTCGTCTACCACCACGCGATCGCCCACCATCACCTGCTGACCAATTTTTTTCAGTCGAGTGCGGCGAGTACACAGGAGAGTTGGAGCATCCGCCAGGGCTATATTCTGGTGAATGCCGGCGGCGGGATCTAACCTGACTCGGTAAAAGTTAGCCTGAACAGCCACCACTGTACCGACGATCGAGGACAAATTCAGGCTCATCCGGCTTCCTGGAGTTCTGGGCGCTGGACTTTCATGGCAAAAAAGCCGGACTCCGACTCATCCGCCATAAATTGCGTTTCGAGAATCTGGTAGCCTTCCATTTTCAGACTATCAGGCACTTGTTCGATCGGCTCCCCAGCATCCAGCCACACTTCCAAAACCGCACCCGGTGCCATTTGCTCCAAGCGCAATTTAGTGCGGACAAAATTCAGAGGACACGGAGTCCCCCGCAGATCGATTTTGGCATCTGGGGATTTGGGATTTTCAATTTTGGATGTTGAATTCATAATGCGTTGTTTACTTTCAAATTTCCCATCTCAAATCCTGAAAGCCTTATTTTTTCGTGAAACTTTTATCGAACAATTATTCTTCCTGTACAAAATGAGCGCAATTGCGCTCACTTTTTTGAGAGAGAATTAAACAAAATGCCATCATATTATTCTTCCTGGACGAAATGAGCGCAATTGCGCTCATTTTTCCGACAGATAATTAAGCCAATTGCCACCCTATTATTATTCCTCTACAAAATGTGTCCAATTGGACACAAATTTTTGAGAGAGAATTAAACAAAATGCCACGGAATCATCAAACAGAAAAATTTGACACCCATGGGTGTCAAAAATTGCTTATTTCTGAAACAAATTGCCCAGAAATCCTTCCAAGCCACCTTTACCAGTACGATCGCCCTTCAGCTTAGCAAGCTGCATCAGCAACTCCCGTTCCTCAGCCGTCACCTTAGTCGGAATATCAATAGACACCGCAATCAAATGGTCGCCGCGACTGACTGGATTGCCCAACTTAGGCACTCCTTTTTTCTCCAAAGTCAGAACCGTACCAGGCTGAGTTCCGGTAGGAATCAACAATTCCGTCGGCCCATCTACAGTTTCCACTTCCAACCGGCAGCCCAAAATTGCTTGCAAGTAACTAATCTTCACTTCCGAATTAACGTTAATGCCGTCCCGCTTAAATAGCGGGTCTTCATTCACAGCCAAAAACACGTATAGATCCCCGGGCGGCCCGCCCAACTTGCCAGCATCCCCTTCATTGGAAACGCGCAAGCGAGTACCGTTGTCAACCCCAGCCGGAATAGTGATTTTCAGCTTTTTCATCACTTCTTTCTGGCCGCGGCCGCCGCAAGTTTCGCACTTATCCTCAATCACTTGCCCGGTGCCGTTGCAAGTAGGGCAAACTGAAACTTGAGTAAAGCTGCCGAAAGGCGTGCGGGTAGCGCGTCGGACTTGACCGCTGCCGGTACAAGTCGAACAGGTTTGAGGTCTGGTTCCCGGTTTGGCGCCAGTTCCGGTACAAGTTTCGCAGGTTTCTAGGTGCTTGATGCGGAGTTCTTTTTCCCCACCAAACACTGCTTCGCGGAAATCTAGTCGCAAGTCTAGGCGCAAATCATCTCCGCGCACAGGCCCGCTGCGTCTGCGACCTTGCTGTTGTTGGCCGCCCGGCCCTCCTTGAAAACCCTGAAAGAAGCTTTCAAAGATATCAGCGAAGCTGTCGCCGAAGTCTTGGAACCCTGGGCCCCCTGTCGCACCGCTCACGCCTGCTTCGCCAAAGCGATCGAAACGGGCGCGGGTTTCCGGTTCAGAGAGAACCTCATAAGCGCGGTTAATTTCTTTAAACCGCTCCTCGGCACCGGATTCTTTGTTGACATCTGGATGGTACTTGCGAGCTAGGCGGCGATAAGCACGCTTAATTTCTTCTTTGTCTGCGCTGCGAGAAACGCCTAATATTTCATAGTAATCACCGGCCATAGAGCTGCTTGCCTGGAGGTAAATAACAAAAAGTGTACGAAAAAGAAACGGGCGACCTTTCCTGAAATTACAATTAAAAATTAAAAATTCTCATTGTTAATTTTTAACTTTTAATTTTTAGCTGTTCAGTTCTAAAGGAAAGGATTCATATCATCAACTTCAGGTTCGGGAACCTGCGGTTTTGGTTCCGGTTTTGGTTCCGGCTGTCGCTTGGACTGTCGTTCCGGTTTTGGTTCCGGTTTTGGTTCCGGTTTTGGTTCCGGCTGTCGCTTGGACTGTCGTTCCGGCTGTCGTTCCGGTTTTGGTTGCGGTTGTGGCGGAGGTTGCGGCGGAGCTTCGAGCGCCACCAGCAGCTCTTCCGTCAGCGAAATGCTGTCGGAGGTAGCTGCAACCTCTTCTAGTTCTGACACCATCTCGCTTTCAACCTCTGCTCCTGACGGAGCTACGCCGCTGCGGGCTTGCTCGTAGACTGCTGTCCCGAGCGAGTATAGCAGTTGCTTGAAAGCTTCGATTTGATCGGTGAGTTCCTCGCCTGTGATGTCGGGGTTAGCCATCGCCGCCTTCAAGGCTGCTGCTGCTGTTTCGGCTTCGGCTTTGAGGTCGTCGCCCAGCACTTGCGCGTTGGTTTTCAAAGTGACACCACAATTATAGACTAGGGTGTCGGCTTGATTTTTGAGTTCGACGACTTGAGCGCGCTTGATGTCCTCGTCGGCGTAAAGTTCGGCTTCTTGCCGCATCCGCTCGACTTCGGTTTCGGTCAATCCCCCTGTATTGGAGATTTGGATGCTTTGTTCTTTGCCGGTTCCCTTGTCTTCTGCGGCAACTTTGAGAATGCCGTTGGCATCGATTTCAAAGGTAACTTCGATTTGAGGTACGCCGCGGGGGGCTGCGGGAATGCCTTTGAGCAGGAATTTGCCGAGACTTTTGTTGTCTTTTACCAATGCGCGCTCGCCTTGGAGGACGTGAATTTCTACGGAGGTTTGCCCGTCTGCCGCAGTGCTGTACATTTGCGATCGACTGGTGGGGATCGTTGTATTGCGCTCGATGACTTTGGTGAATACACCGCCCAAGGTTTCGAGTCCCAGGGACAGAGGCGTCACGTCTAGCAGCAGCAAATCTTTGACTTCACCGCCCAACACCCCGGCTTGAATTGCCGCGCCTACGGCTACAGCTTCGTCGGGATTGACCGATTTATCGGGAGAAGCGCCGCCAAAATACTTGCTAATTGCCTCTTGAACTGCCGGAATCCGGGTTGAGCCTCCGACTAAAATAATCCTGTCTATCTCTTTGGGGGTAAGACTTGCGTCTTTGAGGGCTTGAGTCACCGGATCGATCGTCGCTTGCACCAAATGAGCTACCAGTTTTTCAAACTTAGCTTTGGAAAGATCCATTTCCAAATGCTTCGGCCCTTTGGCATCAGAGGAGATGAACGGCAAATTAATCGATGTGGATTCGCGGTTGGATAGTTCAATTTTCGCCTTTTCGGCAGCTTCTCGGAGGCGCTGTAATGCCATTTTGTCTTTTGAGAGGTCAGTTCCTTCTTGAGTCCGGAAAGCTTCTACCAGCCACTGGACTATGCAGTCGTCAAAGTCGTCTCCTCCGAGATGGTTGTTACCTGCGGTGGCGTTGACTTCAAAAATTCCGTCTCCCAATTGCAGGATCGAAACGTCGAAAGTACCGCCACCGAGGTCAAAGACCAAGATTTTCTGTTCGATATTTTGCTTGTCGAGCCCGTAGGAAAGGGCGGCCGCCGTCGGTTCGTTGACGATGCGCAGGACTTCTAAACCCGCGATCGTACCGGCGTCTTTAGTAGCTTGTCGCTGGGCGTCTGTGAAGTATGCCGGCACTGTAATTACAGCTTGGGTAACAGCTTGTCCCAAATAAGCTTCAGCATCCTGCTTCAGCTTTTGGAGTACCATTGCCGAGATTTCTTGGGGGGTGTGAACCTTGTTGCGAATTTGGACGTTAACGGTGTCGTCTTTGCCTTTGATGCAGGTATAGGGAGTGCGGGATCTTTCTTCTTCAGTGTCGTCCCACCTGCGCCCGATAAATCGTTTGATGCTGTAGACAGTATTTACAGCATTAGTTACAGCTTGTCGCTTGGCTAGTTGACCTACTAAGCGATCGCCCCCCTTGCCAAATCCAACGATGCTCGGAGTTGTGCGGCCGCCCTCGGAATTGGCGATTACGACGGGTTTACCGCCCTCTAACACAGCTACGCAACTGTTGGTCGTGCCTAAGTCAATTCCAATAATTTTTCCCATAGCGCCTCATAAAACTTTGTGGGATGTTTGGGAACCTGCAACTACAAGTTGGGGGATGAAAAACGACTCAGCTTGTTAAAACAAGCATCACCCGACTGGATTTGTAGGAAACAAACTTGATATTTTAATCCAATATCAAAGACGGGCAAGTCGATTTTCCATTTTTCGATTTGAGATTTGAGATTTACTCCCACAGATGAATCTTGGAGCTTAAACTTTGGTCTAAAATTTGGGGAGTTCCACGACTTAAGTCGGGGGTTTTTACCCGTTTTTGGGCTGGTTCAAACATTTTTCCGAATTTGTTGAGAAAGTGCTGACCTGCTTTTAGTCCTGAATTAAGAAGTTGGTGAGTCTGCCACCTTCGGGCCCCCGAATAGAATTCGGGGGTCAGTGACTTCGAGGAATGCAGTAGCTTGTATCCTGATTAACTTTCCGAACTATCGGGATTTTCATCTGAGGCTACCACAGATATCCCAGGCGCTGCAACTTTCACTTTGGCGTGCCGCAAGACGCGATCGCCCAGAATGTAGCCGCGTTCTAGTTCTTGGATGATTGTTCCTTCCTCGTGTTCGTCTGTGGGCTCGCTGAGGAGAGCTTCGTGGAGGTTGGGGTCAAACGGTTCGCCTTCGGGGCGCATCGGAGAAACCCCGATTTGCTTGAGGCTATCTACCATTTGCTTGTAAACGCTTTGGTAGCTTTTGTGAATGTTCATTTCGCCGTCATTTTGCGGCTTGATGTGCGATCGAGCGCGCTCGAAATTGTCGATGACCGGCAACAGAGGCTTGAGCGTCACACACCTTGCCTGTAAATCTAACTCTTCTTTTTCCTTTTGGGTGCGCCTGCGGAAGTTGTCAAAATCTGCTGCTAGGCGGAGATTTTGATTTTTCAGGTCTTCTAGTTGAGCGGATGTGGCTTGCAACTGAGCTTTTAAAGCCTCTTTTTCATCTGTTACGGAGGCGAGTTCCCTCTGCCATGAATCAGCCGCGTCTGCTGTCGGGCTGTTGGTGGAACTGCCGGTAACGGTAGACCCGGATGCGTTTGCTCCCTTGCGATCGGTCTGGGCACTTTGATAAGCTTGAGCAAGTTCGAGTTCCCAATCGGCTGCTTCGTTGGAGTTTGCTGGTGCCGGCGGAGTTTCGCTTGCCATTGGCGAACCCTCTGGGGTTCCCCCTGTTGAGTTAAGATCTTGATCTTGCTGTTTTTCCTCGTCAATCATAAAAGCTGCGCGACAGAACCCTATCAATTCTAGCAGATACATTTTACCTGGTAAATCTAGAGAACTAGAATTTAGTGTGTATGGCACTATCTGACTCATAGGAAATCTCGCCCCTTTGTGGAGGCATCTCTCAAAGCTTTTCATCAAATATTGAAATTGTCGTCGAGATATCTACCGATAGTATGAGGAACAAACCAACCTTTTGTTGGCTCATAATTGGGGATTTAGGCTATCGCATAAGCCCGGAATTTTTATCAAAAAATCGGGTGTTACGCCTGCTAAAATCCTTCCATATTTCGAGGATTAATGGTTCTAAATTTGCTGAAAGCGATAGTGATTTAAAGTTAATGTGTCTGCTATTTTAGTCGGGAGCAGACTCTGGCATTTTTAGCATTTGTGGCGTTTCAAAAGTCGGGAGGAAGATAATTTTGTATTTAGTCAATAGTCGGGAATATTGTTTTGTCGTAGTCTGAAACCCGAGATTTACCGGAAAGGCTAGAGTGTGGCTAGTCAGCGTTGCTCCCAGAGCAGCGCCCTTACACCCTTATTATACGGTTTGCCATCAAAAATAGTCCGAAGTCTTGTTTAGTGACTAATTGACAGCTAACCGCGCCTGCGAGGGCCCTGTAATTTGACCAAACAATTTGCGAATATAGAACGATCGCGGTTCGGGGACACACCCCGCCCGTTTTTCTCACCAGGTACGGGCAATCCCCAAGTGATCTGCCTCTCGGCTATAACAAGAGTTAAGTCCTGTCGATTAATTTACTGAACTTTGCTGGAATTACCTGAACAATGCACTCTTCTAGAAGAGTAGTCAGCATTGTTCGACCTTGGATAACTACTCAACCCCAAGACAAGCAGCCGAACATTTTGGAGTTGGCCTGCATACACTCAGACGATGGGAGAAGGATGGCACAATCAAGGCTATTCGCACACCCGCTGGTCAACGACGATATTTGATTAATTCCTATGCCGGACGCAAGACAACTAATCTTAGAACTCTCTTGTACGCCAGAGTCTCCAGTCGAAGTCAAAAAGCCGACCTTGACCGACAAATTGCAAAATTACTGGAACTCTACCCATCAGCCGAACTCATTACCGACATTGCTGGGGGGCTTAATTTCAAAAGGAAAGGACTTGTGCGATTCGTTCAGCATGAATCTCGGTAATCAATCCGAAAATAACTGCTGGAGCCTAGTCTCCTAAGACTAGCTTAACTATCTAACCGATGAAGGTGAAAGCCCTTCCCACCAAACTCAGGTGTGAATCCTCATCTGCCCACGATGACCCGACTCGGAATTCGGGAGGTCGAAGCTGGGAACAGGACGCAATCAGACATCAATTGCAGATGACACTGGCGTTAACAGGGAGTCTCCATGATGAAACCGAGCCTAAAAAAGCAACCTATTCCTAAGCAGTCGCAATCTTAAAGACTGACTTCGCCAGAGATTAGTATCCCGCCATGTTTTAAGACCAACAATGGCAAGAGTAAGGGGTTCTGGCGGTTGAATTGGCTACATCTAAAGGGACAATCAATCGAATAGATGGAACGAAGAAAAACGATTCTGAGGTCTGAGAGGGGTCGCCCTCAATGTAGACGGGACGAGCCGATTAATCCCCTAGAATCGGGTAGGATGACCCGTAATTGGGTCAAGGTATTCAGAAAACACTACACTTAGTAGAGCATGATTAGTCGCAGAGTAAAATCTAGTGAATCTTGGAGAGACTTACCCTGGAAGCAATTCCGGCGTAATCTGTTCCGCCTACAACGTCGCGTGTTCAAAGCTATTTCAGTTGGAGACAAGCGGAAGGCGCGGTCACTACAAAAACTGATACTCAAGTCCCACTCCGCTAGAATGCTAGCGATTCGACAAGTTACGCAGCTAAACGCTGGTAAGAAGACGGCTGGTATGGACGGCAAAAAGTCCCTCACCTTTGAGGAACGATTTGCCTTGGCAGACTTAATATCAGCTAATCATACCAACTGGAAGCACCAAGGTCTACGGGAAATTCCTATCCCCAAAAAGGACGGAACAACCCGAATGCTAAAAGTGCCCACAATGGCGGACAGAGCATGGCAATGCCTAGCAAAATACGCCCTCGAACCAGCACATGAAGCAACCTTCCATGCACGGAGCTACGGGTTTAGAACTGGACGTTCAGCACATGACGCGCAGAAATACATATTCTTAAACCTATGTGCCAATAAAAATGGAATAGGTAAACGAGTCATCGAACTCGATATCGAAAAGTGCTTCGATAGAATCTCACACACCTCTATCATGGATAATCTAATCGCCCCCGCAAGATTAAAACTCGGTATCTTCCGATGTCTAAAAGCGGGAACAGCAATCGGATATCCAGACCAAGGAACACCACAAGGTGGAGTTGTGAGTCCTCTTCTAGCTAACATCGCTCTCAATGGGATTGAAGATATCCATCCATCAGTTCGCTATGCGGATGACATGGTGATATTCCTTAAGCCCGAAGACAATGCCGATAAGATACTTGAACGAATCAGCCAGTTCTTAGCAGCAAGAGGAATGAAGGTCAGCGAACGTAAGACTAAGATTACCGCCACGACAGATGGATTTGACTTCCTGGGGTGGAATTTCTACGTCCAGAAAAACAACGGAAAATTCAGATGTATCCCTTCAGTGGGTAACTTTGAGGCATTCCGCAAGAAAGTTAAAATCATCGTCAACAACTCAAATTACGGAGCCAAAGCAAAAGCCGCCAAGCTTGCGCCATTGGTTAGAGGATGGCGTAATTATCACCGATACTGCAAGATGGATGGGTCAAGATACTCTCTATACTTCATCCAACACCGCGCATTCAGGGTGTTCAATAAAGAAACCAAACAGAACTGCAACACTAGCAAGCAACTGCTAGACAGAGCATTTCCAACAGTTCCTTACGCCGAAAACAAACACATCAACGTCAAAGGAACTAAATCTCCTTACGACGGGGATGTGACCTACTGGAGCGAACGGAATAGTAAGCTCTATAACGGTACGACCTCTAAAGCTATCAAAAAGCAAACCCGTAAATGTGCAGCCTGTGGACTTACATTCATAGGTGAAGAAAAGGTACATCTACATCACGTAGATGGAGACCACGACAATTGGGACAAAAAGAATCTAGTAGCAATACATGAATCCTGTCACGATTACGTGCATATGAGTAACAGGGAAAAAGCAATTGAAATATACGAACCCTGCCAATCTGAACCTCACATGAGCAAAAGCGCGAGCTAAGGATATCGGGAGCCGTGTGCAACGAAAGTCGCACGCACGGTTCTAACTGAGAGGGGCGGGGTTTAATAGCCTCCCTCGACTCAACCAGAACCATTCTGGAAACCGTCCGTACAGGCAATGTCGGCTCTGTTGTGGTAGCCCACAAAGACCGACTCGCCAGATTTGGTTTTGAACTCATTGAATGGCTCTGTCAGCTCGATGGAACAAAGATCGTGGTTCTCAACCAAGACAACCTTTCTCCAGAACGAGAAATGCTCGAAGACGTGCGACATGAAGTCGTGCGATTAGTGGAATCTATTCCACAAGAACTGAGGAGCCTTCTCCTCCAGGAAAT
>NZ_JAUBUN010000040.1:55849-70456 GCF_036702665.1 Microcoleus sp. Aus8_D2 | reverse complement strand
CTCACGCTTGGTCTCGGATGATTCACTTTTATCCCCTCAAGCAGTATATGCTGCCCCTTGGGGGTGCGGAATGTGGGTTTCAACCGCCGGGTATTCAACCCGCTCTTCTAGGGTGAAAGTTTGTATAGACGCGGTTTCTAACCGCCGGGTATTCAACCGGCTCTTCTAGGGTTTTGTGTGTATAGAAGCGGTTTCAACCGCCGGGTATTCAACCCGCTCTTCTAGGGTGAAAGTTTGTATAGACGCGGTTTCAACCGCCGGGTATTCAACCCGCTATACAAGCGGGTGAAAGTTTGTATAGACGCGGTTTCTAACCGCCGGGTATTCAACCCGCTATACAAGCGGGTGAAAGTTTGTATAGAAGCGGTTTCAACGGCCCGGTCTTCTGATCTTCCGTTATTGCTCAAAACAGAAATTTTACTGCGCCTTTGGCAATGATTTGTGAGGGCTTGCTACAGCAGCTTTCGGAATATCCATCACCGGTGCATTCACCCCAAGCATCAAATCGTTGGGATTAACAATCTCCACCAGAGGCTCGTTCAAAGCCACAATCAAACCATCAGATTCAGGAATAACCGGGGATGCAGCAAACTGGGGAGCAAACAATTGGCGGCCGCCCGAGACACCAGCCAATGCCGCCATCAACAAAGCTGCGATCGCACCTCCACCCAAAACCCAAGTCCGTTTCGTCTTGCGTCCCTCCCGCTGCACAATCTTCGCCGCCAACTCCTGTGCAGATTGTTCCGCAGCAGGCACCGGCATTGACTGAAAACCTTGCTGCATCATCATCAGTCGCGAGTACAAACGCTTTGTAGTGGGGTCATTTGTCAGCCATTCCTCAACTTGCCGGCGTTCTGCCGCCGTCACTTCGCCGTCGATGTAGGCACTCAGCAGTTCAAAGCGATCGCGCATCATAGTAGTTACATTGCCTTGGGGATAACTGTTGTTAGCTGAAGTTTCAGCGAGCGAATCCCCGACACCTTGCTGATTCTGATTTTTATCCGATTCAAAGTTATAATTCATATTTCACACCACTTGCTAAAATTAGAGGAAGCACCCGCTCGCTATCTGAATGATTTACTGCTTATTTATATTGTAAAATAGAAGTCTTGATGTCACAGCAAACTTCATCAAATCTTCTTAACCACGCCCAACAACTGATACAAACCCCCTGACTCCTGTCGTGGAGCATCCTTAATTTTCGACTTTGGTGCCTGACTCCTAGATTCAATACGAGAGTAAATCTCAAATCGAAAAATGGAAAATCAACTGACCCGCCTCGGAAATCACTCTTGCTAATGACCGTCGAGATATTTTTGCAATTGCAACTGCAACCTTTGGCGAGCTCTCGCAATTCTCGACTTGACCGTTCCCAGAGAAACTCCGGTCATTTCCGCTATTTCCTCATAGGCTAAACCTTCAATTTCTCTCAACACAATTGTCGTGCGGAATACTTCCGGCAAATCTGCGATCGCCAATCGCAACTGGTCGTAAAATTCTCTAGTCGTCAAATCTTCCTCAGGCCCCGGACTGTCGGCCGCAAGTTCCCAATCTATCTCCCCATCTTCCAGAGCATGGGGTACGTCCAGCGACAGCGGAGTTCTCACCCGCTTGCGCTTCCGCAACTCATCGTAAAACAAATTAGTGGCGATGCGGCTCAGCCAGCCCCGAAATTTAACAGGCTCTTGCAAGCGGTTAACATTGCGGTAGACTCGAATCCAGACTTCCTGGGCCAAGTCTGCTCGGTCTTGCCAGTCAGGGGCCAGGTGATACAGAACCCTGTCTACGTGAGACTGATACCGCTTCAACAGTTCTGCAAAAGCAGTGCCCTCAGGTCGATTTCCTTCCTGACACCGCAACACCAAGTCATAATTAGAGAGTTTTTCGGCTGGCAATTGCACTCTTTGAACGGTCGCCACAACCGCAGACCAGGACAGGGAAATAAATTCGCTCATGGGTGGAATTGGCTCATCGAACATTCCACAGTTGTTGACGCTGGCCGATCGCGATTGGTTCCTGAACTCGGAAACTGCGATCGGCTTCACTCATTAGACAGTCAGTCGATTTTCCATTTTTCCATTTTTCGATTTGAGATTTACTCACAGGAATCACCCGAGCAGGAACAGGAGTCTCAAATTTCGGAATCGACCAGCGATCGCTCGCGTCGGAAACTTGTACCCGTTTTTTGGGCAGGGTCAAGGAATATTGAATGCTGACTAATGACCGGTAACTTCGCACGATCCAATACTAACCCAACTACTAGAACCGTCGGCCCAATGTTCCTTTTTCCAAATCGGTACATTGTGTTTGAGCGTATCTATGGCGTACTGACAAGCTGCAAAAGCCGAGTCCCGGTGGGGACAGCCAACAGCCACCACTACGCTAATTTCCCCCACCTGCAAGTGTCCGACACGGTGGATAATGGCAACCCGATTGACATCGGCCCACTGGTGGCGGATTTCTGTAGCGATTTGCTGGAATACTCGCACGGCCATCGGTTCGTAGGCTTGATATTCTAGGGAAACTACAGCTTGACCGTCAGTTTGGTTGCGGACTGTACCGCTCATCATTACCACGGCTCCGTTCGCGGGGTCATCTGCCAAAGTGTAGATTTCCTCTACAGACAAAGGGGCTAAGGTAATGGCAAAACTGTCTTTAGTATTCCGTTGAGGAATTGTGCCGATCGAAAGTGCAGCGCTATAGTTCATTGCGAAAGAAATGGTGCTGGAGAACTCGATCGATCTTGACACAAATCAAGTCGCGAGCGATCGATCTTGCATCTTTGTCAGGGATACATAAAAATCAATCTTTAGCAAGATGTCTATTGCCCCGAACGGCTTTACCACTGCGATCGGGTCAAATATAACTCGCCCGAACCAAATTCACACGGTGCTGCAAGATGAGTAGGAGACTTGTGCGATCGAACAGTCGATCGGGCTGTAGCAACTCAATCAGCAAGCACACCAAAATAAGCAGTATCATGCCCAACTCGCTGCAAGACATCTCCAACTCAAAGCGATGACTGCGTTCCCTTTTGAATGACACAGTTAAGTTGAATTCTACCCTCATCGCGATCGGCGCCGTCCAAATTTTCAGCAGAAAATGTAAACTTTATTTATTTTTTGCTCCACAAAGCTACTTAAATGACATGATGTACCTGTGCAGAGTTCAGCCGAATTGGCCTATACTCGGCAAAAGCAAGACGGTAACAACGTCTTGTGCGTGTTCTGACCAAAGAACGAGCCCGCCGGGCCCCGGGCTACCGACACGGGAAAAATTCGGCTGCGGTTTCAACCGGCTTGAATATTTCTTTACACACTAATCGAAATAGTTGTGTTAAAGTCACCAAAGCAAGTAGGAGAAACCATCTACGTGTTGAAACATCCTAGTACGGAGAAATCCCGGCAACTGACATATCCGACGCCAGAAGATTCGGAATAGTTAAAGGGCAAATAATGGCAGGTTGTAGAGCGTACCATATCTGTTGGCTAGCGATGGTCTGAAAGCGTCAAAAAACAACGTATACGACGCAATGTTTGGAGAAATCTAAACAGAGTGGGTAGCGGCGATTTGATAGCCACGAGTGAAAATCCAGATTCGGATTTATCAAGAATCCCTTCGCCTTTAGGCAAGGGGAGTATCAACTGAGTCTGCACCAAAAAACGTTAATCACAATCACGAGGAAACTATGGAAGCACTAGCATTGAGCCACTCTTTTGTTGCTTATGAATCTCCAGAGTCCGAGCTCCAACTGGAATTGAAAATTCCTACTTCAGCAGTGGTAGGTGTTGCAGGTCTGGCAGTAGCCCTGTCTGTTCTGAGTGTGAGTGGCGAAGCGCAGGCAGGTTGCTACAAGAAGCACTGCGGCGGCGGTCACGGCCATCACAGCTACGGCGAAGTGGCCACCAACGGCGGCCGACTGAATATCCGCCACAAGCCCAGCGGCTGTTCTCATGTCATCGGCAAGTTATACGATGGAGACAATGTGAAATTGACTGGTCATTACAAACACGGCTGGGCCCAACTCAAAGGTGGCGGCTGGGTGTCTACTGCGTGGCTCCACTAACTCTTAACTAGAGCAATTTACATTTCTAGAAAGAGTTGTAATCGTTACCAGGCTCAGCTTGGTAACGATTATTTTAAAGAGACGCCGGATACTGAAAATAATCGAAGCTCCGAAGTTAAGAACTAACAGCTAACAACCTAAGCTTTACCGCCCCCGATCAAATACAGTAAGGCCATCCGCACCGCTACGCCGCTGGTAACTTGCTGAGAAATCAGGCTGAATTGGGGATCGTCCATCAAATCCGAGCTAATTTCCACGCCGCGGTTAACCGGGCCAGGGTGCAACACCTTCACATCCGGCTTGCAGAGTTTCAGTCGATCGCGCGTCACCCCATACAAAGAATGATACTCTCGTAAACTCGGCAGCAAATGCTGGCTCATCCGTTCCTTTTGCAGCCGCAAAGTCATCACAAAATCAGCATCAGCCAAAGCAGGTTCAAGCTTCCAGTGCAAAAATAACTTACCTTCACGAACATCGCCGCACTCAGCAAACAACAGCGGCAGCAAAGTGGGCGGCCCGGCCAAATGAACCTCTGCACCAGAAGCCGTGAGACTCCAAATATTCGACCTAGCCACCCGCGAATGCAAGATATCACCCACCACAGCAATTTTTTTGCCCGCTAAAAGTTCCAGCCGCGGGCGTTCGGCATCCAACAGAGAACAAATAGTAAATAAGTCTAGCAAACCTTGGGAGGGGTGTTCGTGCTGGCCGTCTCCAGCATTGAGAACGCTGACTCTAGAACCCAAGCGATCCATTTCTGAAGCAATCGTGCTCGGGACTCCGGCTTGTTCGTGGCGGATCACCATCAAATCCGTTCCCATCGCCAGATAAGTCTTAGCCGTATCCAGAATAGTCTCCCCCTTCGTCAGAGAAGAACTGCCAGGGGTAAAATTCAGAGTATCCGCCGACAGCCGCTTCGCCGCCAACTCAAAACTGTTGCGAGTCCGGGTAGAAGGTTCAAAAAACAAATTCGCGACCACTTGACCCTGGAGGGCGGGCACTTTCTTGGTGCGGCGGCCGAGCACCTCTCGAAAACTGGCCGCAGTTTGCAGCACCGTGTCGTATTCGTCGGAGGTAAAATCAGCCAGAGTGAGAATGTGTCGCCTTGTCCAAGTCATACAATTTTAGATTTGAGATTTGAGATTTGAGATTTAGGACGATGGGTTTGGAAGTTGCTGGGACGCCTGCATCGGGCGACATAGAATGTTCGATCGACAGTCGCGGGGTTGCGATCAACAGTATCCAACAATTTTTGACCACCTTTGCCGTCATTAGAGTTATAATTAATCTATCTAGCTCACAGCCCACTCTCACAGCAAAGCCAGCGTCGAAGCTGAAACAGGTGCGGTTTACTCGCCCGAAAGCGGAAATTAAGCTTTCGCCAGCGATCGAGCAGTAGTTGCAGTTTCTCCCAAACTCAGCCTTGTCAAAAACAAGCCGAACCCATCCCTTGCATCTGCTACTATGTGGAAACAATCGAGGCGGCTAACCTCCCACTGCCGATCGACAGCATATAGCGGGACATTCTAAAGATGATTAATTCTTTGAAGTCGGTGTTGACTCTTCAGTCCTGCTTATAGCCCCTTGTCAAAACGAACTGTGTTAAGATACAAGTTGAATATGTAGCTTCCCGACAAAAATCTACACGTATCTTGGCGAGACTGTTCTTGGCGAAACTGCGGTAAAAAGTGAGAGCTGGGAAGTGGTAATTACACAAGATTTAAACAATTCAAGAGGTATTATGAGCCAGCAGGTTATCCAGCCGATGGTTAAGTTCCAGCGTCAGGTGCATTCTCTCGTCACGTCTGACATTATTAAGCCGACAGACAGCATTTGGAAAATTGCTCTGCTTTATGGCGACGAATGGCCTTACTGGAAACAGCAACTCCTAGAGTTTGATTTTTCTATGCAAGACCCCGTAAGCGAGTTGATAGCTGTAGAAGCTTGGGACGAGGAATAACAGAGGAGACGGAGGACTTGGGTGTGGGGGAGAAATCAAGATGCCGATCGGGTAAATTCTCTAAATAAATTTGCCGTGGCTAACTTCTTCCCTCTTCCTTCTTCCCTCGGGCCTCTTCCTAGTGACACCATTTAAAAAAAAGAATGCAACTGTAGGCCCCTGTGCCAAACCCTTAGTTTATCAGTCATTCCCAATTATTTAATCGAAAATCGCAAATCGAAAATGGTATGACGAATGACGAAGGGCAGCGGACTTTTTCCTTCTGACAACTGACAACTGACAACTGACAACTGACAACTGACTACTGACTACTGACTTCTCTTAAAGACAAGCTGCTAAAGCTCGAGCTAATTGTTGAGCAGTTTGAAAGCGATCCCCAGGTTTAGCTGCGGTGGTTCGCAAAATGGTCTCCCGCAGCTTATGTGCGATCGTCGGAATATTGTCGAGCTTAAACCCGTAACCGCGAGCGATTTTCCCGTAAAACTTTTGAGGGCTTTGGGCCGTCAGCAAAAAAATCAAAGTTGGCCCAATAGCATATAAATCCGACTGGGGGAGAGGCTGTCCCCTGTCTTGTTCTGGTGCGGTATAGCCTTCCACCCCGATGCGAGTGCCCGGAGGAGTGCCGATTTCTTTAACGGCGCCAAAATCCAGCACTGTAATGCGATTGTCCCGGTGGCGCACTAGCAAATTAGCAGGTTTAATATCCCGGTGGACGATCGGGGGTTTTTGAGAGTGAATGTAGTCCAAAATTTCACAGGTTTGGATCATCCACTCGATCGCCTGTTGGGGAGCAACAGGCCCGCGATTGTAGATGCGTTTTTCTAAATCCTCGCCGTGGAGCATTTCCATCACCAAGTATTTTTTGCCCCCTTCGACAAAAAAGTCAAAAAACTGAGGAATCCCCGGATGGTGAAGCGCTTTCAAGGTCTTAGCTTCACGTTCAAACAGTTCTTGAGCTTTGACTATTTGAGCCATGTCAGCATTCATTTCCTTGAGGACTACCAGAGAAGCTGCGGGGGAACTTCCGGGTTGTTGAGCTTTCGCTTTCTCTCGATCCCAGGCTAAAGTCGTTGTCCCCATACCGCCTTGGCCCAAAGTTCGCAGCACTTGGTAGTGACGCACTGTGCGATCGACTTTAATCGGTTCGCCGCAGTGGATGCAGAATAAATTCCCCGGCGGGTTTCCCGCGTGGGTACACCTCGGGGCGGCGGGACTGAAGGTAGGGATCGCCTCAATTTTGCCACCGATTTGAATACTGACAACTTGGAAATGCAGAGTTGGGCCGCCCCGCGCCAATTGGATCAGCGCACCGTCGGATATCCAACCCTGAGACATGAGAGTACCGTTAACAAAAGTGCCATTTGTCCCGGAATTTACTAAGTACCACTGACGGTTAGCACCGCTTTTAACTCTCTGCAATTCCACGTGTTCCCGCGATACTAGAGCATTGGGGATCACAACGTGATTTTCAGGAGAGCGCCCGATGCGCACAATGGACTCGTTCTCGAAACTCCACTGTTGCAGGGGGGTATTTTTTTCTGGATCTAAAAGAGTCAGCAGCATTTTAGATTGAGGTGGTTGAGATCCGTTATTTGGTAGGGCGGGCGATCGATAATTTACAGGTTTAGAGTATGGGGCATCAAGCAATTAAAATTTACAAATTAATAACAACTCAAATTTAATCATTCATAAATAATTGTAACTTTTCAGTGGGATTTTTTCATGATTAACAAGAAGTAACTAACAACAGATACGCTGATTCCCCTATTAGTTGGAGTCGTTAGCTTCATGAAATCTTTATAAGATAGTAATTTTAATTAAAGATTCCGTAAACATTTGAGTTGCGGATTTTTCTGGGCGGTATTCATCTGTAAGATTACTGATAAGTAAGTAAACCCGATTAAACGTAAAACAACTTTGTTCTCGGAAAGTCCAGACTTCTTTAATAAGTAAGGTTCTGGGTATTCTGTTTTGTGAGGGTTACTACTGAACCCTAGGCAGTTGAAAAGCAAAACCGCTCGATTTCAAACTTGACAATACAAACATGAGGTTAACAATGGCTAAGATTTTAGGTAAATTTGGTGTATTTGTGACAGGTACTGTTCTGGGATTGGCGTTGACTGGGGTCAACTCAGCACAGGCTGCCTCACTTAATTTTAGTTTAAGTTTTTTTAACTCGACTGACTCTCTAGTAGGTGAAGGCTCCTTCAGCTATGATGACTCGACTCCTTATGAAAAAATTATTGCGGCTAGCTTCGGATTGCCGCCCCTAGAAATTAAAGCTACAAATCAATGGTTTGCGCTCACAAGCTTTTCGGCGTCAGTGCTTGGGTCTTCTTGGAATTTGTCTCAAGCAAGCATGGACAGAAGTGAATTGCTTTCTCCTTTGCTGTGGGCACCGCTCGATCCCATCAAAACACGAGTTGTCTATGATGCTTATTTTTTGGGCAGTGGAATTATCCCTCAATTAGCAGATCAATGGATTTTTGGTAATATTCGCACTCTGCCAGCTTTGGCAATATTTGGCAGCGGTTTGGGTGCAGGGGGAAACAGAATGGCGTGGCTACAATCAAACAACTACTACCCTGGCTCTGGCAGCGGATATGTAATAGCAGAGCAACTCGTGAACCCTGGTGAAAACTCAGAGGCTGTGCCCGAACCTGCAACAATTGCAGGTTTAACTCTGGCGGCCGCTGGCTTGGGGGCGGCAAAGAAAAGGTTTGCAGCACCCAAATCCTAAAATCGAAATGGGCCTACCTGCGCCCGAATGATAATAGCCGTGATATTGTCGTGACCGTTGCGTTTGTTGCCCAGTTCAATCAACTCAGCAACTCCCAGGTCGAGATTAGCTTGGGGATTGAACAGGGGTTCGAGAGTGTCACGCCAGTGAGTTTCCAACAAATCATTATCTGTCAGACCGTCGGAGGCCAAAATCAATAAAGTATCTTCGCACAAGTCTAAAAACTGCACGTCAGGCTTGAGAAAATTACCGTCTCGCGGGCCGATGGCTTGAGTTAGTTGATAGGCATCGGGACGGGAATAAGCAGTTTCCGCGTCAACGCCGCGCTTAATTTCGCGCTGCCCTACTTCGTGATCTGAGGTGATTTTTTCTAGGGCTTGTCCCTTTCTGAGTCGGTAGAGGCGGCTGTCGCCGACGTGAGCAACGGCGAATTTGGTGTCTTGAACTAAGACTGCGACTAGGGTTGTACCCATGCGGCCGCTGCCGGAGCGGCCGTCTTTTTGATTGATTTCAAAGATGGCTTTGTTGGCTAGCAGCACTCCCTCGCGGATGGTGTCTGCCTGGGGCAGTCGATTTTCCCAACTGGTTTGAAAGAATTCTCTGAGGGTTTCAGCGGCTAATTGACTGGCTACTTCTCCGCTGTCGTGTCCGCCCATGCCGTCGCAGAGAATGTAAAGCCCTTTGGTTTGAAAGATGCGACCGAAGGAGGTTTCGAGTTTGTTGAGCTGAGTCCAGATGCTGAAGAAGTCTTCGTTGTGCTCGCGCGTGCGGCCGACATCGGTGAGGCCTGCGTCTTCTAAACTGTAAATCTGGACTGGCATGGGCTGGGTTAAGACCTCGCCAACAATTTCGGGGGGCGAGTTGTCGGGGATGCCATTTTGGAAGCGGGTGGGGGTTGAGGTTGAGGTTGAGGTTGAGGTTGGTGGAGGTGCGGGTTGGAGTTCGAGGGGAACGGTTTCTAGGCGCGATCGCAATTCTTCTATTGTGCTAATCTCGCCTCTGTACATTTGTTGCAATAGTTCGAGCAATGCGCCAAACTGAGTGCGCTCGGACTGGTTAAATATCGCCTGCCACAGTTGCCCCAAATCTACCAGTTGCAGGTTTGAGTCGGCGGGTTCGGGATAGAGGTATTGCAGCCGCAAAGAGGCAAAGGAAAAGGAAGAGTCGGGGTTGACCCGCAAATTTGTCAGTTCCAACAAGCTGTGGCGGCAGCGCCATGGTTCCAGGGCTGCCCACAGTTCGGTCATTTCGTGCAGCCAGTACACAATTTGCTGGGTGGAGGTTTCGGGTTGACTCCACCGTTCTACCAACAGCGGCCATTGGGAGCAGTCTTCTAGCAGCAGCACGGCCTGTTGGTTGTCTGACCAGCTATCGTGAATCACTGGCAGGTTGTGAGAGAATTGCCACCGCAGTGCCAGATAAGGTTCAGCTATGCCTTGGCAAAGCTCTGCTAAGGCGGAATTGGTCGCATTTTCTCCGGGTTTGATGGCTGCGGTGTAGGGGGAGGTGCGTTTGGCGACGCTAGCAGAGTTGGCTGCTAGCATTGCTTTGAGGGGTGACATTTGCAGCGGCTGACAGTCCAATACTGTTACTGCTACGGTGTCTGAGGGTTTTCTCGCGGGCAGGGTTTCTAGGAGTTGGTAGCGCTGCTGGCTGTCTAGATAAGCTCCTGCTGGCTGGGAAGGGATTAAATATTCTGAATAGGGGGCGGGGATTTCTGGGGATTGGGGAGATGCGCCCTCGGGGCTGTCGGTTTCTGGCTGTGGTGCGGTTGTGAATTTGTTGTTAGATGGGGTTATTTCGCTCTCTGGTGCTGTCGTAAAGGTTTTTTGGTCTGTTTGAAAGGATTCGGGTGCGATCGCCCCCACGCCCATTACACTGTCTATTTCTGGGCTGCTGAATTCGGCGGCATCGGGCTGTGGAGGAGTTGGTGCAGCGGTGATTTCTGTTTTAATGGCGTCTGTGATTGGTTCGGGAGAGTTTTGGGCTGATGCGGTTTCAGGAAAATTGTCTGTTTTTTGTGCAAACTCGACTGGGGGTATGGTTGACTGGCCTAGCTGGACTGCTGGAAAGTTCGATCGACCGCAGATAATCGCCCGCCACACTTGACCTGTTGTGACTCCGCAATTTTGACATTCTTTGGCGCTAACAGCGACTTCGGCGCCGCATTGGTGACAAGCTTTGTAAATTAGGGAATTTCCGCATTGTTGACAAAACTTGTTTAGATTGGGATTTTCAAATTGGCAGCGGGGACAGAGGAGCATAGGGGTTTTATATTGGAGATGTGCGATCGAGCTTGGAGGTGGGGGAGTTTCGGGTTTGGGGTGGTGAGTTATGAGTTATGAGTTTTGGGCGTGACTCGCAACGGATAACTCGCATTGTCCTATGCCTTATTTTATCGGCATCAATTCAGAACTAAGATATTTCTTAGAACTGAGATATAGCGGTTCTCAGAAAGATGAGGTACGACTGGGGATAGGCCAATAGCCAAACCGGCCAATAGCCAAACCGGCCAATAGCCAAACCGGCCAATAGCCAAACCGGCCAATAGCCAAACCGGGCTATCCTCACCACGCTTGAGAACCGCTATATTGCACCGGTGTCAGGAATATGCCCTGCGAGGGGGAGAATGAGAGAGGGGGAGAATGAGAGAGAGGGAGAATGGGAGAGGGGGAGGGGATTTGACTGTGAAGGAAAATAGGGGAATTGACAGATACAATTTAAAGGCAGTAAAGCTGAGAAGCCCCTCCATCTGGGGTTTCGCGTGCTGACCCTACACTAAAACACGACTTACGCACTTCAACCAAAGAAACCGGGTTTTTTACCTAATCTGTGGGTGAGTGCAAAGGATTTTCGTAAAAAAACCCGGTTTCTGAGTCCCCGTGCGTCAGTCCTATAAAAGTTATCAGATGGGTGGAACAGGCATCTTGCCTGTTACTGAAAATGGTGCAAGATCTTTAGTTAGAAGGGATTTTCTGTATAATCTTCTTGGAAAATGGTCTCTCGGGCGATCGACACAATGGTAGAAATGGGTACTTGACAGAAATATTTCCGCCGAAATTGTTCTTCGGAGACTGCTGCTAGGAATTGCGCCGCATAACGGGCGGCGATGGGGGAATTTTGCTCCTCGAATTGAGTTGAAGCGCTAGAGAATAAGGTTTTGGAGATGTGCTCTGGGATTTCTCTGGTTTCTGGTTGTCTGGTGATGTGGAAAGCTCGATCGCGATAATTGACTTTGAAACCGAGATGTTTTAGAGTTGTGAACCCCAGTTGCAGGGATGTGTCGCCGATACCGAGTTTTTGGCGGAGTTGCTGTCTGGTGACGGGTTTGTTGGTGCGGCTGAGGTATTTGGCGATGCCGATTAGCTGTTGGCAGATTTGCTGCGGGGCTACGATTGGCGGTAAAGTGTAGGCGATCGCCAGTTTTTGTTGGTTGTGATGTGCTTGTCGAAACCAGACGCGCAATTCGTCCCAGCTTGCGGGGCATTCTTTGAGGATAACCGAGTTTTCGCGATCGACTATTTCTGAATTGTCCGCTGACAGTTGAGATTCCAAGTTCGTGCTGGCTGCGAACAACTCTTCATCGTTATTTCTGTTTCGCAAATCTACAATCCAATCTATCTTAGTCTGGGAATTTATTTTACCATCTTCCGTTCCCGAATGCACTGCTAGCAACCGCACTTCATAGTCTGACGTATAAGTATTGAAATCGAGTTCGACAGTGGCCTCGCACCGCCCTTCGGGAACTTCGTCTCGGTAGTGTTCCCACCAGATACCGGGAAATCCTGCATCGCTAGATTCATCGCAAATTTCAAAAGAAGTTTTGATATACTTTACTTCTTTTCCTTTTAAATCTTTAATATTCCGATTGTAGACATTTTTAAACCAGCAATTTTCAATCACCAATTTGGGTACGGGGTTGCCCATGCCGCAGGGTTCGAGCAATTTTAGTTCTTGAAATAACTCTTTACCTAATTCCGCGACAGTAATTCTTAAGTCGGCTTGAACGGGGGCTGCCGTCAAACTATCTGTGCTGTATTCTTGTCGCAGTTGCTGATTAACAGCATCGGTAAATAGGGGGATATTTTCAACGGGGAGACTCAATCCGGCGGCGAAAGGATGACCGCCGAATCTGTCCAATAAATGCGCTTGGTCTTTGACTAATTTGTAAAGGTCGATTTGATTGGCGGAACGCGCGGAACCGCGGGCTATTTTTGATTTTTGATTTTTGATTTTTGATTGAGAAAGTGTTTGCGAGTCGGGGTCTAAAGAATCGATAAATTGCGTTTCTGGAAGAGTTTCGTTGATTTCTTCGCTTCCTTCAGTGCAGAATAAAATTACCGGGCGACCGTATTTTTGCGCGATTTGTCCTGCTACTAATCCCAATACTCCTACGGGCCACTGAGGGTCACTGAGGACGATAACGCTAGTGGTTGAAAGGTCAAGTTTAGCTAATTTATTCGCGGCATCTTTTGCCACATCTTTTTGTAAAGATTTGCGCCTGGTATTGGCAATTTCAGTTAAATTTGCGAGTTCTTCGCAGCGTTTTTTGTCGCTGCTGGTGAGGAGTTCTACGCAGAAGCTGGCGGATCCTTGGATGCGGCTGACGGCGTTGATTCGGGGGCCGAGGCCGAAGGAAATGTCGGTTGGGCGATCGCCTGCTCGTTTGCACAGTTCGAGCAATTTTGCAACTCCCGGGCGGGTGGGATTTGCAATTTGTTTTTGCAGTTGTTGGATTCCGAGTTGTGCTAGGTAGCGACAGTCTCCTGTAAGTTGGACTAAATCGGCAATTAAGCCGATCGCCACTAACTCCAATAAATCTGCGATCGGTCGCTGCGGAATATCCGGCAACGTGTGATATAATGCTTCGATTAATTTGTAAGCTACCGCCACACCGGACAAGTTAAACAGTTGGTGGTTGGGCGAAAAGTAGCGGGGATTGATGATTGCCGTCGCTGGAGGGCGATCGTCCGGTAATGTATGATGGTCGGTGATAATTGTATCTATGCCTAAACTTGTGGCATATTCGATTTCAGCGATGTTTGTACTGCCAGTATCGCAGGTAATAATCAAGCTAATTCCCGATTTTGCTAAGGCGTCTATTCCGGGGATATTGAGTCCGTGAGATTCGGTTAAGCGGTTGGGAATATAATAACTTAGTTGGTCGTTTTGAACAAAAAACTCTCCCAATCCGTCCCACAGAACCGAGGTTGAGGTGATGCCGTCGGCGTCGAAATCTCCCCAAATTGCAACTTTTTCAGCGCTGTTTCTTGCTTGCTGAATTCTTTCCATCGCCCAGTTCATTTCTAGTCCGAATTCAAACGGACTTGCTGGTTGGTAAAGCTTGGGGTTGAGGAAACCGGGTATTTGTTCGGGGTTTTGAATTCCCCTGTACCATAGAAGTGCAGCCGCATAGTTTCCCGGGAGTTCTGGCGCGTGGTTTCTGACAGCTTGGATCAGCCAATCAGGGGGTTGGGGTAAGGGTTGATTTGGCCAATTTTGATCTATTTCTGTCATAGGTTATACGATTTTTAGTTAATCACCCACAATGAAGGTTCGTAGTAAGGAGTTTAGTCCTAATTTGCCCAGATCAAAGTTCGCAAATCAAGGTTCGTAGTAAGGACTTTAGTCCTAATTAGTCCAGATCAAAGTTCGCAAATCAAGGTTCGTAGTAAGGACTTTAGTCCTAATTAGTCCAGATCAAAGTTCGCAAATCAAGGTTCGTAGTAAGGACTTTAGTCCTAATTAGTCCAGATCAAAGTTCGCAAATCAAGGTTCGTAGTAAGGACTTTAGTCCTAATTAGTCCAGATCAAAGTTCGCAAATCAAGGTTCGTAGTAAG
>NZ_JAUBUN010000040.1:0-55749 GCF_036702665.1 Microcoleus sp. Aus8_D2 | reverse complement strand
AGTAAGGACTTTAGTCCTAATTAGTCCAGATCAAAGTTCGCAAATCAAGGTTCGTAGTAAGGACTTTAGTCCTAATTGGCTAAAATACTCAAGAGAGGACTGAAGTCCTCACTACAAACTTTTAGTGATGAGAGGACTGAAGTCCTCACTACAAACTTTTAGCGGACTGTTGATTTGTTGAATAGGTATGTTATATAGATATTTCCTCGATTATAGCAAGATTTGGCAGCCAATTTGCGGGAGTGTCTGGGGAAAGAATTGGTGAGGAAGCTTTGGTATCTTGGGTGCGGTTGCAGCGAGTCGCGAATTGACAGGAATCGCAAAGATTTGAACTAATTTGTACTTGGGGGAAGAATTCACCGCCTTCGACATAGCGCTGTCGCCAGTCGGTTAGCTGCTGCAATATTTGGGTTAAATCTTGTTTTGTGCGATCGTGTTCAATTTGGTTGTAGGAAAATGTGAGTTTTTGCGGCGGTTCTTCTCCTTGCAATTGTACGAACCAGTATGTCATAGAAACTTGTTCGGGGGAATAGTCGCTGGTTTCTACTAGGACATATAAATAGAGTCTGGTTTGCCAACTTTCGGCTATCCATTTTGATTTTTGAGGGCGGGGATAGGTTTTCCAGTCGAGAATCTGGGCTGTATTTGGTTCGGCTATTAATAAGTCATAGATCGCGGTGAAGAGGTAGTCTTGAAAAATTAGGGTGCGGGGGTGTTCGGCTTGGCGGAAAATTTGATCGCTATTTTCGGAATTAGCGAAAAGTTCCGGCGCGGTATTGATAAAGGCTGCGATACAGCGTCCCATTTCTGGGTCTTGTTGGATGATGAATTCAATGGGAAGCCCGAGTTCTCGCTGCTGCATCAATAGGTGAAAGTGGCTTCCCCATGTGAGTTTTTCTTTGTGTTCTGGGGAGGCGGTGGTGGCGAGGAGTTCTAGGTAGCTATGCTGGAATTTGCGGGGGCATTCTTCGAGGATTTTGAGTTGGGTTTGGGATAGTCGGAGCATTTTTTGTGTGATTTTGTTGGTTGTTGGTAAGTTTTGTTATGCTGCACCAAATCACTCTTTTGTCAACACAAAGACACTTCCTTCATTGCCGCGCCCGATTCGCAAATCGCCATCCAAATAAGTAACATCCAGCCATCCCTGCTGTTCGCGAGTATCCAGGCTAAAATCTACAGCAGCGAACTTTTTCCCTGACTCAATTTCATTGATATATTTTGCGGGAGATTCATAGCCGATCAACTTGCTTAAACCGAAGATCGATCGCTCAAACTTCACCTGCACTCGCCGTTCCGAAGTCGCCTCAAATCTTGCGGCTACGCTGACAATTCCTTCTAAATAAGGCAATCCGTAAAGTTCGGCAATGTTGTAAATTTTAGATTGTTTGACCCGGATAGATTGATAAATTTGACCCAATTTCAACAACGGAAAACCGTCAAGGTTCAGCAGGGCGCGGCTGCTGGTGTACAACAACCGCCAATCGCCATCTAAAAGCTCTGCGGCTTCCACAGGGCGTGGCGTGGGGTTGTAATCTTCTAATTGGGCGATCGCACTTAAAATCACCTGTTTGTCGCTGGGAGTAGCCAGCAAACCGCGATTCTTACCAGCAATTATCTCTAATAGTGCAGATTTTTTAAGCATAGTTTTTTAAGAGTCATTGGTCAGCAGTCATTAGTCAGCAGTCATTAGTCAGTAGTCAGCAGTCATTAGTCAGCAGTCATTAGTCAGTAGTTTATGACTTATGCAGAGGGACTAAATAAATCGTTTTTTTTACCCACGCTTATGATTGGGCTTCTCTGTGCCCAGCGCGCACTCTAAATGTAATCTAATCTTCTGTCCGCGGAGGCGGACATCGTTTGTGTAGTAGCGGTTTCAACCGCCGATTCTTATTGGATTTAGTATGAACAATTCCCAATTCCCAATTCCCAATTCCCAATTCCCAATGCCCCATTCCCAATGCCCCATTCCCAATGCCCCATTCCCAATGCCCCATGCCCCATGCCCTATTCCCCATTCCCAATGACTAAAACACCAAATTTCACGAGATAGAGTAGCGTCCGATAGAGGTATGCCGATTCTTGCTCGTTTTTGGCATAACGCCTGAGAACTTCCCCGACGCTGACAGCACCATTTTGCTCGATCGCATTCAACATCTCCATCTGAATGTTAACAGATATTCTTCGGTCTTGACCGAAGTTGGTAAACCAAATTGTTGGTAAATGTCTGAGAAGTTCCGGAGTCGCGATCGCACCCAGACTCAGCATCATATCATCGGTTAAAGTTCTAGTCGCATAATGGCCCAACACCCGAAACGGATCGTCGCCCAGGGGATAAGGCGGTTTCCCAGCTTTCAAAGCGGCTGACTCTGGTGCAGAAACTCGAATTTCTGCTAATTCCCGCCACAACTGTTCGTAAGCAGCAATTACTACTTTCCAATCATAAATCTCCCTCGCCCTTTGTCTCGCACTTTCACCCATCCGCTTGCTCAATTCGGGATTTTCAATTAATTGACACAAAGCGCGGGTGCAGGCATCAATATCAACTGCTGTGGCTAGGGAAGTGTGACCCATGTAAGTCGGCCAATTTAAGCTACCGTTGTGATAATTTAGCGCTAAATCTAAACAAGCTTCCGGGGGCGGGATGAGTGTGGGAATGCGGAAACCGTCGATTTCGTGGCGTACTGATTCTTTATATCCATTCCAATCAGAGACAATTGCCGGCAGTCCGTTCGCCATCGCTTCAATGGGTGTTAGTCCGAAGGTTTCTTGAATGTTGTCGGAAAGCGAAATAAAAATGTCGGCGGTCGACCAAATATTAACTCTAATGTCGGGCTTTCTGCCATCTACAAAAATAGCATTCACAGACGGACAAAAGATTTGCGCGCTCTTTTTAAAGTCGGATTCTTCTCTCGGATCTTCGATCCAACCGGCTTGAATTAAGTGGATTTTGGCTTTTGTCTGTTGCGCGGCGCGTTCCAGGGCGATGTACATTGGTACCGGATGAGCTTTTGCCGAAAAAGTTAAGCGGCCAACAAATAACACGACTGTATCGCCGGGAGAAATGCCGAGTTCTTGCCGTTGTCGATCGCCCGCCTCAACCGCTTCCACACCCTGCGGAAACGCGCTGCAATCCACTCCTAGGGGAATAACTGGCAATTTCACCAAAATTTCCGGCTGACCGCCGTTGCGCTGCGCTAAATACTCCGACCACTCCCTCAGAACTCCTTCTACTGTGTTTTTCACGGCGTTAGAGGTGCAGATGAGGGCGTCCCAAGGCTGAACTGGTGCTGTTACCAAATTGCCGATCGATTCCATGACATACTTAGTTGCGATCGTGTGAGTAACGCCGCAAACGCTGTAAGCCCGCTGATCGACAAATCTACGCCCCCAAACCATATCTGCCAGGGCGGGATCGGGTCGATAAATTGTACCCGGTTGAGATAGCAAATCTGGTCGATCCGCGCGAATCCAGCGGACTTTCCGAGGTTGTTGCAGCCAAGGTTGGATGCGCGAACAAAACTCCTTAAATGTTGCTTCGCTGTCCGTACAACAGTAGAGAGAGTCAGCAGTACCGTGTTGGACTAAGCTTTTGAGAAATCCTTCTCCGGCTGAATGACGCCCCAGAAGTCTTTGCCCTCCGGTGTCGTAACCGTCTTTGTGGTATAAAACCGCCGCCGTTGTATCCATCCTGAGATTTATTGTTTGAGAGTTGTTGAAGAAGGTAAAAGGCTTTCACCATCAGGCTTAGACGCAAAACCAGAAGACTGTTCTGACTCAACCGCTGGAAAGCCCGGTGTCCCGCGATACTTTAAAAGACGATCGCCTCAGATTACAATACTCATGGCGAAAGAGGGATTGGCAAGATCGGATTTTAGTGTTATTGTGAGGCCCATGATTGGCCGCGATCGCCCGAATCGGTCAGCCATCCTATCCCGATCCGGAAGCAAACAGTGTCTGTGGTATAATGCCTTAGCTCTGCTAAATGCCCGATTTGCAAGTGTTCGATCGAAGGAGCAGTCAGTCGGCACAACATTAGTTCTACAGTTCTACTCGATCGCATCTTTGTCTTTAGAAACCGATAATCATGTACAACCCATCTCTGCGTCAAATACCTCGCCACTTGCCTGCGGATGTAATTCCATTAAAGCAGCAATCTTCTCTTTTAGACTGGTTGGAATCTAACAATCGCCTCTTAGCAAGGGATGTCCAAGAACCCGACTATCTGCACGAAGAAGAAATTTCCGAGTTGATGGCAGTTGACGACAGTCCTTACGATGATTTAGAAGAAGAAGTAGAAGATGATGCGGGTGTAGGGGACGAATAACTGTAGAATGGTCAGTCGATTGTAAATTTTAGATTTTAGATTCACTTTGCAGCATTAAATCTGGGAAACCGAACTTGAGTCTAAAATTTGGGGAGAATCGACCGCTGAAGTTTAGGGCGTGTACCGTTTTTTGCGGGTCAACGAATCTACCGGAAACAGGGAAGAAAAACTAACAAATTTCGCAATCTCCTGTATCGCACCCTATTCCCCAATTGTCAAATGCTGATTCTCAAATGGTGTGTGTTGAGGAGTGACATGGATAACTTTTTGGATGAAAAAATCCCTTTTAGTATGCCTTTCAAACTTACAGGCAGGAATTTATTCCTGCTGCTGGGTTTGGGGATCGGCATTGTAGCGATCGGTTTAGATGTAGCAGCGGGTAGATTTTTGGATGCGCCTGCATCGCTATTTATGCCACTAGCTGTTTGTGCTCTCGTTGCATCGGGTTTAGGTTATCTAGTTGTGCCCTTACTCCAGCAACTGAAAGCAGGACAAATAATTCGCGAAGACGGCCCCCAAGCCCACTTGAAAAAAGCGGGAACGCCGACAATGGGAGGCATATTTTTTGTGCCGGCAGGGGTAGCAGTCGCTTTACTTTGGTCGAGATTTAACTCAGATGTTGTTGCCGTATCGGCTTTAACTTTAGCTTACGGTTTCATCGGCTGGCTCGACGACTGGCAAATTCTCCGCCGCAAGTCGAATAAAGGTATTTCACCCCGGATGAAATTGGCTTTGCAAGTAGGTTTTGCAGCTCTATTTTGTCTGTGGCTGATGTTCCACAATCCAAGTATTTCTACGAACGTTGCTTTGCCTTTTGGTTGGGTATTGCCTTTAGGTTTTCTGTTTTGGCCGCTGGCGGGTTTTGTGTTAGTTGCGGAAAGCAATGCTACTAATCTTACCGACGGCGTTGACGGGTTAATGGGAGGCTTGGGGGCGATCGCACTTTTGGGACTAGGCGCATCTGTAGCCTCAACTTCGCCAGAATTAATGATATTTTGCGCCTGCATTAGCGGCAGTTGTTTCGGTTTCTTAGCTCACAACCGCAATCCAGCCCGGGTATTTATGGGTGATACAGGTGCGTTGGCTTTGGGCGGTGCGTTGGGTGCGGTAGCTTTATTAACAAATAGCCTTTGGATATTATTAATAATCAGCGGTATTTTCTTTGTAGAAACTCTGTCAGTAATTGCTCAGGTAAGTTATTACAAAGCTACAAAAGGCCCGGATGGCATCGGCAAGCGTCTGTTAAGAATGGCTCCGCTACACCACCATCTAGAACTGTGCGGGTGGCTGGAAACTCAGGTTGTTGGTATCTTTTATTTAACTAACGGGGTGTTAGTGTTAATGATTTTGATGTTGACTGGCAACAGTTAATACCAGATTAGTAACAGACTTTACAGCATATGTAGCTGATGTTTTCTGCTATGTTAAAAAACAAATAAGATGCCCGTTCCACAGGAACTCAATGCAGTTGTGGAACGGGCATCTTGCCCGTTTTAAAATAAAAAAACAGGCAAGATGCCTGTGCCACTAATATTAAATCGGGTGCATCTCGGTTTGGAAAATATATCGCTCCGGGGCGAAGCATGACCGCTGTGAATATGAGATTATAACTAATAACTTATATGCGGTCATGCTTCGCCCTCTTCAAAAACCAGATGCACCCTATTAAATCTAGCTAAATCACAAGCAAGATGCCTGTGCCACTAATATTAAATCTAGCTAAATCACAGGCAAGATGCCTGTGCCACTAATACTTCATTCTGTTGTGGAACTGGCATCTTGCCAGTGCCAAGCTCATAAGTTATAATTTTGAAAATTGCTCTCCCCAGTTAATGCAATGGAACTCAAAAAAAGACAGGGCAATATTTGGATAATTGCTTCATCTGCCAGCATTTTATTGCTAGCTGCGAGCTCCTTTTTTTACTGGAAACTCGTCAGACTGGGTTATGCTGTGCCAATTCCCTATATTTTAGATGTTTTCTGCTTAAATAACTGTCCGGCTGACGATTTAAATGTTTTACACACTCAATTGCCGGCCGATAATTTATTAAACTACGACAAACCCCTAACACAAATTTTAGGCGAACCGGATAAGTTAGATAAAACTAGAATTTCCATTCTGGTTGAAAAATCAAAATACAGGCTGACTGTATATGAGAACAAAAAGCCGGTCAAATCTTATCCTGTTGTATTTGGGAGCAATCCCGCAGGCGATAAACTAAAAGCAGGGGATTTTCGGACGCCGGAAGGAATTTTTAGCATCAAAGACCTTTATCCTCACCCAGCTTGGTCGAAGTTTCTCTGGCTGGACTATCCAACTAAGCAATCTTGGCGAAAACATATCAAAGCCAAGCAAGCAGGTACAATTAAATGGTACGATAGCATTGGCAGTGAGGTTGGCATTCACGGCGTGCCTGCTAATTCAAAGAAAATTATAAAAGAGCGATCGAATTGGACTTTGGGGTGCGTTTCGCTGGAAAATAAGGATGTTGAGGAATTGTATCAGTTGGTACAAAAAGGCACGGAAGTAGAAATTATTCAATAACTGGTTCGTAGTAAGGACTTTAGTCCTGATTGACTTCACAACCCGCAGAGAGGACTGAAGTCCTCACTACAAACGAGTAAGAGAGGACTGAAGTCCTCACTACAAACTGGTTCGTAGTAAGGACTTTAGTCCTGATTGACTTCACAACCAGCAGAGAGGATTAATGAACAATCAGGAGTTTTTACCGATTGTTTCGGTTGTGGTACCTGTTTACAACGGCGAGATGGATTTACCTGATTTAATTGAGTGTCTACGATCGCAAACTTATCCCACAACCAGAGTAGAATATCTCTTAGTAGACAACAAAAGTCGCGATTACACTTCAACCATCCTGCAAGCAGCCGCCAAATCCGCCAGCCAAGAGGGATTTAATCAAATCACCATTCGCAATCTCAGCGAAAATACAATTCAAAGTTCCTACGCCGCCAGAAACAAAGGAATTCGCGCCTCCACAGGCGAAATCGTCGCCTTTACCGACGCAGACTGTCGCCCGGAATCTCAATGGTTGCAAAATTTAGTCAAACCATTCGCTAACTTAGAAATAGGAATTACTTGCGGGGAAATCCTCGCCCTCCCCGGTAACACTCTCTTAGAAAAACACGCCGCCCGCGAAAATACTTTATCTCAAAAACACACTCTGGCTCACCCTTTTTGTGGCTACGGTCAAACTGCTAACTTGGCTGTACGCAGGCAGATTTTAGCACAAGTCGGTTTGTTTCGTCCGTACCTTACGAGCGGTGGCGATGCGGATTTGTGCTGGCGGATTTTGCGGGAAACATCCTATAAAATGTATTTTGCCCAAAATGCGATCGCCCGACACCGCCATCGGTCTACAATAAAACAGTTAGAAAGTCAATGGCATCGTTACGGCGAGTCGAATAAATATTTGCACGAACTCCACGGTGTCGATTTGATGCGGGAATTCACAGCAGGGGAATATTTGTACCGGCTGGCTAGATGGCTATTAAAAGAATTACCGGTTGCTGCGGCTAAATGTGCGATCGCCCGCGCCGATCTGGTAGATTTGTTAAATACGCCGATCGGTCTAGTAAATGTCAGGGCAAGGGCGATCGGACAGCGACAAGCCCAACTCCCAGAACTAGCTCGGGAAATTGAGCGGCTTTAATCTTTAGTTTAAATCTTGTTTCTGCCAGCGCTAGCATTGTGCAGCAATTTTCAATCGCCCCATCGTGTATCTACAGTCCCTCCACGCACTAAGGTCAAAGAAACTGGGTTTTTTACCCTTACTGTGGGCTCGAACCTGTGGATTTTCGTAAAAAACCCGGTTTCTAGCTACCCGTCCGTCAGTCCTAATCTATCAAAAGTAGGATTGACAAATCTTGCTTTGTATAATGCAACACATCTAAGTCTTCAAGAGCATTAATACTTATAGTCCCAGCTTTACATCAGATAAGTACAGTTTATCTGTATATAAGTATGCTGAATTAGGAAATATGAAAATTTCAGGCAATCCTTAATATAAAATTAATAAGTCTATTTTGAAGCATACGGTTTCAAAACGACGAGAAACTCCCAGTCACACCCAAAATTTCTTTACTTCTGGCGAATGGCCTCAGCCTTCTGGCATCGAGATTATTCTCAGATTTTTAAATTTTTGTAACATTTACAGGTAGTGCCAATGGCTCAAATCCTACTCCAGACCGTTTGGTTTATACCTTGCTATCCACTCATCGGCGCATTTCTGTCGATACTGTGGTTTCCAGCAGTAACTCGCCGCACGGGGCCTAGACCCTCCGGTTACGTAAACGCCATCTTAACTTTCTTCGCTTTCGCCCACGGCGTCATCGCCCTGACAGCTATCTGGAACCAACCGGCGCAACACCAGTTAATTCCTTGGCTGAACGTAGCAGGTTTAGACTTAACCATTCCCGTAGACATCTCTGCTGTCACCGTCGGGGCGACAGTTTTGATTACCGGGCTGAACCTTCTGGCGCAGATTTATGCAGTCGGTTACATGGAGATGGACTGGGGCTGGGCTAGATTCTTTTCCCTGATGGGGCTGTTTGAAGCGGGGATGTGCGGCTTGGTTTTGTCCAACTCTCTGTTTTTCAGCTACATGATTCTGGAAGTCCTGACTCTGGGAACTTACCTGCTAATCGGGCTGTGGTTCAATCAGTCTTTAGTGGTGACGGGTGCCCGGGACGCTTTCTTGACTAAGCGCGTAGGAGACTTATTCCTGCTGATGGGAGTAGTTGCAATTCTGCCGCTGGCGGGAACTTGGAATTTTGACGAGTTGGCCGTGTGGGCCAAGACTGCAAACATTGACCCCACAGTGGCGACGCTGTTGAGTTTAACTTTGATTGCCGGCCCGATGGGTAAATGCGCCCAGTTTCCCTTGCACCTGTGGCTGGATGAGGCGATGGAAGGCCCTTTGCCGGCAACGATTTTGCGGAACACGGTGGTTGTGGAAACCGGTGCTTGGATTTTGATTAAATTGCAGCCCGTGATTGCTTTGTCGCCCGTGGGGCTGAAGACAACTATTATTGTGGGTGCTGCAACGGCGGTGGGTGCGTCTTTAATTGCGATCGCCCAAATCGACATCAAGCGCACGCTTTCCTATATAGTTAGCTCTTATATGGGCTTGGTATTTATCGCCGTCGGTACCGGACAAACCCACACAGCTTTGACATTGATATTTGCTTACACCTTGGCAATGGGTTTGTTGGTGATGAGCATCGGTTCGATAGTTTGGAACAGCATCACTCAGGATGTCCGCTCTCTCGGCGGTTTGTGGGCGAAGCGGCCGATATCGGGAATATCGTTTCTTGTTGGCGCCGCTGGAGTGATTGGACTGCCACCCTTCGGCTGCTTCTGGGCTTTATCAGAATTAGCAGGCGGGCTTGCTAAAACTCACCCTTCACTGTTAGTAGTAGTGCTGTTTGTGAACGGCGTGACGGCTTTTGGCTTAGTGCGAGTTTTTGGTTTAGTTTTCGGTGGCAAACCCAAGCAAATGACTGAACGTTCGCCCGAAGTTGCCTGGCCTTTTGTCTTGCCAATGACCGTGTTAATGGGATTTACTTTGCACGTCCCACACTTGCTCGCCGCCTGGCAATTGCTGCCTTTGGCAACTTTAAATTATACTGCGGCCGGGCTGTTAGCTTTGTCAAGTGCGATCGGCATTGGTGCAGGAGCATTTATTTACTTGAACGAAAAGTGGGAAAAACCAGTGCGAATTGGTTCTCAAGCCGTGCAAGACTTCTTTGCCTACGACTTTTACACCGCCCAACTTTACCGCGTCACAGTGATATTTGCAGTCGGTCTGGTTTCCCAAATCATCTCCTGGTTCGATCGCAACATTGTTGACGGCTTCGTAAACTTAATCGGTTTTGCCACAGTTTTCGGCGGGCAGAGTCTCAAATACAACGTTAGCGGTCAAACTCAATTTTATGCCCTGACAATTTTGTTCGGAGTTGCACTTTTGGGACTGCTAGTAAGCTGGCCTTTGTTGGCTCGCCTGTCGCTGATTGTAGGCGGGTAAAGAGATATAAAGTTGAAGAGTTTAGGTGACACTTTAAGCCTAAAATTTTAAACAAATGAAATCTTGAACAAAGATTTCAAACTTTCTCCAACAAGGCAGCACAAATGAAAGACAAAAACAGACAAGTAAATCTTTCCCGGCGCAATTCGCTCAAATTTGTCGCAGGAGCAATAGGTACAGGAATACTCGCAGCACGAGTCGGCGCTGATGTGGCTGCACCCGCACCAGCAATTGCTCAAAATGACATAACTCCCGATGCAGCTTTGAAACAGTTAATGGACGGAAACAAGCGGTTTGTTAACAGAAAACGTCAAAGTCCCAACCAAGACTTACCCCGCCTCGCCGAAGTTGCCAAAGCTCAAACACCTTTTGCTGCTGTTCTCGGCTGTGCAGATTCCCGCTTTCCTTCTGAGATTATTTTCGATCAGGGATTAGGAGATTTATTTGTCTGTCGCGTGGCCGGAAATGTGGCTACCCCAGAAGAAATTGGTAGCCTGGAATTTGGCACCCTGGTGTTGGGAGCAAAAGTGCTGGTGGTAATTGGGCATAAACGGTGCGGTGCGGTAGACGCAACCATCAAAGGAGCTCAGGTTCCCGGTCAAATTGGCAGTTTGCTAGAAGCAATTAAGCCTGCTGTCGAAAGCTCGAAAGGCCAAGCGGGCGATCGCCTGGAAAATGCCTGTAAAGCCAATGTGATCTTGCAAGCTAGAAGATTGAAAGCATCCCCAGTGATCTCTCAGTTAATTACTGAAAATAAACTGAAAGTAGTTGGTGGATATTACGATTTAGACACGGGTGCAGTCAATATTCTGATTGAGTCATGATGTAATTTGCGATCGATAATTTGTCAAATTATACATCTAAATATTGTCAAATTAGCGATCGCAAAAGCGTTGGAAAATGTTTTTTTACTCTTCACTGTTTACACATTATGCTTAGTGCATTGCTCTGGTTGCCTGCGTTGGGCGCTGCGGTAGTCGGGTTCTTGCCCGGAAAAATGAACACGATGCGGGTGCGTTCAGTCGCCTTCGCCTTCGCTGCTGCCATTTTCCTGTTGAATATCTGGCTGCTAACTCAATTTGACACTGCCAATTCAGGCCTGCAATTTCAAGAATATTGGGCTTGGATTCCACAATTAGGTTTGAGCTACAACTTGGGAGTTGATGGCTTATCTTTGCCACTGCTAGTTTTAACCGGATTGCTGACGCTATTGGTAATTTACGGTACTGGTGACGACATCGCTCGCCCTCAGCTTTACTACTCTTTGATTTTGCTAATCAATGCGGGGGTAGCGGGAGCTTTGATGTCTCAAAATTTGCTGCTGTTCGTCCTATTTTACGAGCTAGAATTAATTCCTTTTTACCTGTTGATTGCGATTTGGGGCGGTAAGCAGCGGGAATACGCCGCGATGAAGTTTCTGATTTATACGGCAGTTTCAGGGCTTTTAGTTTTAGGCGGATTTTTGGGTGTAGCTTGGCTGAGCGGCTCTTTAAACTTCGATTACAGTGCAATTACTACTCAAGATTTGCCCTTAAAAACGCAATTAATCTTGCTAACAATTGTCCTACTTGGGTTGGCAATTAAAATTCCTTTAGTACCCCTGCACACTTGGCTGCCGGATGCCTACGTCGAAGCTTCGCCAGCAACAGCAATTCTGTTGGGAGGCGTGTTGGCGAAGTTGGGAACTTACGGCTTAGTGCGGTTTGGTTTGCAGATGTTTCCCGAAACTTGGTCGATTGTCGCTCCTGGTTTAGCGATAATCGGCACAGTGAGCGTGATGTACGGTGCTTTGAGCGCGATCGCCCAAAAAGATATCAAGCGCATGGTAGCCTATAGTTCGATCGGGCATATGGGCTACATCCTCGTCGCCTGCGCCGCCGGCACCAAACTCGCCTTAATCGGTGCTGTCGGGCAAATGGTAAGCCACGGTTTGATTTTAGCCTTGCTCTTTTATCTCGTAGGCATCATCGAAACCAAAGCCGGCACGCGAGATTTGGACGTGCTCAACGGCTTGATGAATCCGATGCGCGGTTTACCGACGGCGAGCTCGCTATTAGTTTTGGGCGGCATGGCCAGCGCCGGCATTCCCGGCTTAGTCGGTTTTATCGCCGAATTTTTAGTATTTCAAGGCAGTTTCTCAACATTTCCAATTCCGACTTTACTGTGCATTTTAGCCTCCGGGTTAACAGCAGTTTACTTTGTAATTCTGCTCAACCGCACCTGTTTTGGAAAATTGGACAACGCTACGGCTTACTATCCTCCAGTTAAGTTTGCGGAAAATATGCCAGCCTTAGTTTTAGCCGCGATCATTTTCTTCTTGGGAGTGCAACCGGTGTGGCTGCTAAAGTGGAGCGAATCTACTACAAACGCGATGGCAGTAACTCTATCAACGGGCAGATATTCTCAAGTAGCTGTCAGCTATCAGCCGGATAAATAGAATGGGAGAGCGGGAGAAGGGGAACTTAGAAAAACCTTTTTTCTTCCTTCTTGCTTCTTCCTTCTTTTCTGTTCCCTCAACATCCATCCATTGAATCCGTTAAATCGGCTATACAATCGGTTGCCGAACTTCCCTCTGATATCATCTCCGGTGGACTAACCAGAATAAAATTAGTTCGTAGTGCGGACTTAAGTCCGCTCTAATGCTGCGGACTAAAGTCCGCACTACGAACCGGGACAGTTTGTAGTGCGGACTTTAGTCCGCTCTAATACTGCGGACTGAAGTCCGCACTACGAACCGTTTTTGTTATGATAATCTACCCGAAATGATATCGCTTCGGATTGTAAATATGGTAAAATAAAAACAACCAGTCAACTACCACCATAACTGTGTAAAAGTTTGGAACACCGCAAACAATTCTAAATTCAGGTGCAGTTACAGCAATTTCCCTACTAGCAACTTCCAAGCATTGCGCTACCGCAGACTTGGCGAATATTTCTAAATATTGAGATTCATTCAAACCAAGGAAGAAACAATGGTACAAACTCCTACTAAACCAGCAACTAAACTGCCTCCTTCCAAGCACGAATTTGCCGAAGTAATTCACAGACTGGAAGCTGGCGGCGCGATGATTCCAGATACGCCGGAAAATCTGATGCAAATCATCGCGATTTGGAAGGCCTACGCGGTGCCGATGGACTTCTATTGGCGGGATTTACTTTACATCGCGGAACGGGTATTTTTAAACCCGCTGCCCTTCTTTAAATACTTCTTGCCCCAGGAGTACTTAGACTTGCAAAATCACTATTCCGGTGACGGTGCAGATTTGCGAATTTGGCGGGGGACTGGGAGCGCTCACCCAGAACTTTTGGAGTTCATGGAAAATGGAGAAACTGGCAAAAAGCCGCGACTGTTTCACCATTTGTGGCACGATCGCATAAACATGGAATTTGCCGAAGAGTGCATGAGGTCGATGCTGTGGCACCGGGGGATGTACGTTCCTGTCAATAAATTTGACCCCTATCTCGACAGCGACGAATACAAAGCAAATGCCGATCGCGCTATTAAAGCTTACTTCAAAAAAGACCCGTTCATGCTGGCGCTGCACAAAGCATTCCCCGAAATGTTTTTAGAACAATGCCGCCAGATGTCTTATTACAGCAATCTCGGCTTGTTTTGGGAAGTAATGGCCCCGGTGTTTTTTGAAGTGTCAGACCTTTACGACGAAGGGAAAGTTACCACAGTCCCGCAGGCGATGGATTTTCTGGTAAATGGCATATTTGCGATCGCAGGTCGTCCCATTTACCACCACGTTCTCATCGACGGCGAAACCTACGAAATCATTCCGAAATCCAAAGGCTTCACTTGGCTGTACGAAGCAGCGCTACCTTACGTAGAATCCGTATTTTACCGCACTTCGCCGTTCCGGGGCACCAAATCTTACAACGCCCAAGCCAGGGAAGTTCCAGACGACCAAAAAGACTTCCACTACGGTATTTTGTATGCAGACAAATTCCCCGTAGGAACCGCCGGCATCCCGCCGACTCTGCTAGCCCAAGATATGCTGCACTTCCTGCCGCCTTATTTGATGGATTTCTACAAACAGCGGTGTCGCGGCGAAGATGATATCCTGAATCAAATTGGGGTGACTTTTCAGCGATCGATGTACTGCGTTACTTCGGCCGTGATTCAAGCTTTGCGAACTGCGCTATTATATCCTTTGGATGACCCAAATCCGAAGCATTTGAAGGCAAATCGGGCGTTTTTCGAGTCTCAGATCGATCGCTTCTGTCGCCCGGAATACGGCATGAAATATGCAGCGAAGTTGAAAAATATTCAGACTTCGGATTACAGGTAAAGCATATTTGTCCCCCAGCCCGCCAGGGGTTTAAACCCCTGGCTCAAAGCTTAAGTCGGTTAAAACTGAGATTTTGCACCATTCTCAACTAGCCATACTGCCAGCCATTTAGGAAGCATCAAGCTGGCACTATAAAAAAATGTTTTTTGCAAAAACTGAGATGCTCCCGATCCGTCCTCTATCTTTGAAAAAACATTGTGCTAGAACTATAAGTCAGTACAAATTTGATTAAATTCGCAATTGCTGAATTGTAGGGGCGGGTTCGCCGACATCCATGAAACATACAAACAATCTCATAAACCCGCCCCATCTTCGCCATGATTTACATCAACATCTTACAATAAATTCCTGGTACATTTTTATTGTTAATCGGGTGGGGGCGGGTTTACAACATTATTCATTTTTGCCATAAATTGTTGTGAACCCGCCCCTACAGCCACTGAATTTACATCAACATTGTACACAATAAATTTCTCGGAAATAGTATTTTAATTGGGCGGAACCAATCCACAAAAAACACCCCAAAATCCTGTAGGGGCGGGTTCACCAACCATCTATAAAACCCACAAACAATCTCATAAACCCGCCCCCTCTTCGCGATGATTTACATTAACATCCTACCACAAATTCACGGTACATTTTGATTTAAGTCCACGCAGCCACACACACAACCCGAAAACCGTAGTGGTAGTAATAGATGCCTGGTGCATCTTTGAGGCGATAAGCAGAACGGCAACTCCCCGGAAGGCCGATCCACGAACCCCCGCGCAGCAGCCTCGCTTGGTTATCATCTTTGGTCTTGACTAATAAATCAATACAGCTTTGATAACGACGATCGTGACCAGCATCATCCCAGACCGTACCATCAGTAGGCGCACCTTGATAGCTACTGTGCCAAGGGTCAGCACACCATTCCCAGGCATTCCCGTGCATATCGTAGAGTCCAAAAGCATTAGCTACACGAAAGCTACCTACAGGCGTTGTTTCTTCGCGGTAAATTCCTGTAGGCCCTTGACCATAGGAACCTGACCACTTATTCTCTTTATCCTCTGTACCTCTATAATTCGCTAAATCTGTCGTCATAGTTTCCCCAAAATGAAAAAGTGTTGTTGTCCTGCCCCGACAAGCATATTCCCATTCTGCCTCGCTAGGAAGACGATAGCTTCTACCTGTTTTTTGAGATAATCTGGCACAAAATTCGATTGCATGATACCAAGAAATGCGTTCTATAGGTCGGTTTTCACCTTTGAAATAAGATGGATTTGAGTCAAGGTCATAATAGATTTTCGGTAATTGAGCTATTGCTTGCCACTGCGCTTGAGTAATTGGGTATTTTCCTATGAAAAAGGGTTTGATTGTGACTTGATGTTGAGGTTTTTCATACTCATAGCTTTCTGCTTGCGTTTTAGGTGAGCCCATCCAGAATCTACCCCTAGGGATATAAACCATTTCTAGCTTGGTCTCATAGCCTAAGTCTTCGGTAAAAAATGAAGCTTGTTTGGTTTCGCGTTGGGTGATTTCACCTTGAGGATTAACCATGACAGTTTCAAAAGTGAAAGTTTCAGCCGGGATAGGATGGGGAGGCAAATTAACTTCAACTCCAGCAATAATCGCAGATTCTCCTGTTTTGGGTAAGCCATCAAACAACCGAGTTGCTTCTGTATAATCCCCCAGTGCGGTTTGCTTCATTGCCTCTGCTAGAATCAACAAAGGTTGAAAATTAGCGTCTCGCAGGGGGTCAGCCAAAGTTTCTACTAACGATGACTTCTGCAACCATTGAGCCAGATTTGGTCGTTGCAGTAATTGACCCAGAACCCGAGTTAATTGTTCTGCTGCTTTCCCTGGTTCTACGTAGGCTAAAGCTGTCCAATACTGCGCTTGTTTTAACCCGCTAATGTTTGAGCGAAAGTTTCGCTTGACATACTTAAGTAAAAATTTCGATAGTTCGCGCAAACGCTGCTGACTCAAACCTCTCAAAAGTACCTTGCGAACTGTGCTATCCATTTCATATAGTTCCTCATCTACTTCGCTGCACAAACCAGACAATAGCAAATCAGAAACTGCAATCCAAGGCACTTGTAATTTTGGCTTAAAAGGGTAATCTCGCAAGCGATAAAGCAAGTCAGGTGTTAAGGCTAGGGGAAAAGCTGCATGACAAGCGAATTCGAGATGTGCTTCAGTAAAACGATTTCGTAAAGCTTGAATGCGCTTCATAGCATCTTGTTCTTTTGGGTCATTGCCAGTGACTGTAAATTCGGTCATTGCAGCACCTCAATTGCTTTTTGAAAGCCCGCGCTATCTGCGGCAAACATTTTCATAGTTTCAAATTTAGCAAGTTCCCCAGCCGTTGTCTCTTGCCAAGAAAGTTCTGGGATAGGATTTAACCAAACAATAGTTTTCACTTGCTGTTTTAAGCGATTTAAAAAAGATTCAGTTTCACGAATGCGCCTGGGAATATAATCTCGCCTTGCTGCACCGCCATCACTAAAAATTAACACAACTGTGTGTTGAGAGGAAAGGCGCCATAAAACTTGTTCTACAGGAATTTCACTATTAAATTCCGGGTCACAATACAAATCCTGATTCGGATAATTATTAAAATAATAACAAGACTGGGATGTCAAACATCCGGTTTGTTGTGCAGTAGCAACTAATTGCCGAGATAAAACGTGAAATGGTTGCATAGAACCTCTTTGGTCAATTAGCAACAATAGGGAACTATATTTGAGCTGGCGCGGCTTCTGGACAGGCAGAACTAATTTACCTTGACGTTTGATTTTTTCGATAGTAGCAGCAACATCTAATTCTAGTCGCGTTCCCGTGCGAATGGAGCGTTTGAGGTTGTACCAACCCTGGATCATTTGTTGTCCCGTAACAGGCAAATAATCGTCCGGGTTTCCTGTTGATTTAAAAGCTACCCAATCTTGTTGTCGAGATGTTCTGATAGCTTTTACAACTTCACTATTTTCGCCTACAGAAGTAGAGACGGCTGATTCGGGACTGGCGGGAAAAAAGAAATACTTCCCTGTCGGGTTTCTGGGAGTGGGAGATGGTGTGGGAGTCGGTGGTTGCGGTGGTTCTGGAAAATTAGAAGGATCTGCATTTAGTAGTTGAGAAGACTTGATGGTAGATGCTGATTCCTGAGTAAATACTTGCTGAAAAATTGCTTCAAATTCTTGTTTTTGAGAGCTAGTTTTTACCCAAATAGTTTTTAGCAAATGCTTCAAAGACTCTGATTCTAATGGATAAATATCAGTTTCTAAAGCCTCTATCAGTAAATTGTAATCACAAATTCCCAGCGGAAATCCTGCCTTTTGCAGTTGGCTGAATAGTTCGTAGAAAGGCAAGTTGAGTTCAATCGGAGTCGTCATCTCCTAAGTCCTCAGCTATTTGTAAATCGTCTCGGTTTTTCAGTAATGTACTAGCATAGGGTATTTGGCGCTGTTTTAAAAGTTGCTCAAGTTCGGACTGAGGTACGTGTAGATGCAAGGCCGCAAACCAATCTAGCAATTCACTGATGCTAATCTTTTTGCCAAAATCTCCTTTTTCCTCCTCCATTACCTCACGAAGATTTAAAAATTTATCCAGAGTTCTGCTTGTTAAATCTTCTGACCATTTTTGCCCCATCTTAGCTGCGACAATTCTCTGTAAATCTAGCTTTGTCGGAAAATCGACATAGTGATACAGACAGCGCCTGAGAAAAGCATCGGGCAACTTTTTCTGAGCATTGCTAGTAATAAAGATAATCGGAGCAAAATCTGCTTTGGCACGAATTTCTTCTCCTGTTTCTCGGACAAAAAAGCGTTTTTCTTCTAGTTCCAAGAGTAAATCGTTGGGAAAATCGGTATCAGCTTTATCAATTTCATCAATTAAAACAATCATGCGCTGACCATTTTGAGAGGCTTTGAATGCTTTGCCGATCGCACCCCATGTAATGTAAGCTGCATGGTTGGGGTCATTGAGGCGAGTGTGAATGTTTTGTTTTTCCCAGGAATCTGTCGCTGACAGTTGTGCATCGTACAGCCGCTTAACAGCATCATAAATATACAAGCCATCCCGCGCTTGGTCTGTGGATTTGATATACCAATCAGCATAGGGCCATTTAACATTGTAGCGCTTGCTAAATTCGCAGGCAACAGCTTTAGCTAAGTTCGTTTTACCGCATCCCGGTTCCCCTTCCAGCAGTAATGGTCTGTTCAGGTTAATCGCCAACCGAACAGCTTCCACTAAACCGTCGCTAACATCCGCTAAATAAGGATACAGGGGTTCTTGTGTTTCTGGATCGAGTTCGCCAGCTTGGGGCTGAAATTCGATCGCCCCAGTGAATTCGAGTTGAGACTTATTTCGATCTATATTTTGCGCCATGAACCTTGATGTGTCTCCCATTTTAAGTTACAAAGACTGTAGACAGATTTTAGCAAAACTTCTGGTTGCCCTGGTTGGCTTTCACTCCAAATAAATTCACTGATTTTGTCCATAAATTGGCAATTTGATAAGTCATCGTTGATGGTTCGGTTGATAAATAATTGCACTTTTTCGAGATTTGTCCAGTGTATTAGATCGCTGTTGTGGAATCTAGACGTGACAGGAATTTCATGATACGGATCGTTGTCACCCTCTCCATCTAAAGCATCGGAGTCTCCTTGGGATGAGGGTTGCGAGTCGATCCATACCATCAACAGTTTTTGATTTGTTTGCTGTTGGGAGAATTGGTTTAGTAGAGGTTCATACAATAGATTGAATAATTCATAAAGCTCTGTTAAATTTTGCCTATTTTGCGTAAAAAACAATAAGACTATAGTTTTATTGTTTTTCAGCATTTTTCTGTGAATTTCTTTGGCAATGGCGTTAGGATTTTGATTTCTATAAAGCTTGTTGGGAAGTCCAAGTCCTTGAATAATGGTATTCAACCTATCTCTCGAATCTGAGTAAATCGGACTGTTAAAATCAATTGCAGCTTTTTGGATGCTGTCATCAAGTGGTTGAATCAGAGTTTTGAGCAGCCAAAATATAGGAATCCGATCCTCTGAAACCTGGGGAAATTTTAAACAGACTAAATTCTGAGACTTTCGGGCTAAGGCTTGGAAACTTTGAATTTGAGTTTTATGGTTTAACTGCCACAACAAAATTTCTAGCTTTTTCCAGTCAGGCATTTCTCGCGTGTCCGTGCCGATTCTGTGACAATCCAAATCTAACACGTTGCAAATAGTATTAAAAGCCTCATATTCGATGGCTGTTTCTCCATTTAAAAATTTAGTCCAAGTTCCGTGACTGTTATCTTTGATTTTTAGATAATCATTGAGAAAATTTTCTATGCTCAGGCTGTAGTAGGGAATAAAATAATCTTTAATAGCTGCCAATTGGAATTTCTGGGACTTTAATTCGGGCATCGCCTCAAGCATAAGATTTGCAGCATCACCAATCAGGACATCGTGCTGAGCTAGGTATTGAAGGTCTGTTTCATCTAGTCCATCTTCCAGTGTTTGGTTGCTAAGTGCCAACCCTTGTTCAATTTTATATCGGGCCACTTGCCAACGAACCTGCTGCCTGCCACCTCTTGTTTGTACCCTGGCGTTGACTAATTCTAGTTTGTCCGATCGCACTTTCCAACCCATTACTACACATCCTCCGATTTGTCAACGATCTACTTACAAGTGATTTTTTAGCGATCTTTTACATAGTCGATAAAAGTTGGGAGAGTTTAACTACAAGACTACAAGCAATAAGGATTCGCAAAATGAAAGATAACATCAATGACATTCCCTCTGGCGGGATCGGTATCAAAATTATTGGCAAAATTGCTGATGAGCTTTCCTATACCCGCATTTCTGGTCGCAACTGTTTGTTCATTATAAAATATTACGAATCCCAACACAACACTCAAGCTGGTTGTTGGAAGCGGGCGATAAATATTCTGAACAGCTTTAATTGGCTGCAAGAGCAACGAGAGCAACAATCCGATCGCAATTCTCACCAGCCACTGAAAAAAATCAGCTTAAAACTCAATACTGATATCAAGGCTGTTACTGAAGTCTTGCTGTGGTTCGAGCAGTTAGAGGATCTACCAATTCCCGAAGCAGTGTTTTCCCAATTTAAGCTGATTGCGATCGAAGGGTTTACAAATGTGGTGCGCCATGCTCATAAAAATCTGCCCTTAGAAACTCCGATCGAGCTGGTGATTGCTGCATTTAACGATCGCCTAGAACTCGAAATTTGGGATAGCGGAGAGCCTTTTGATTTTAAATCAAAGTTGGAGGAAGAATTGTCAGAAAAAAGTCCGTTTAGCTGGGACGAGCTGGCATTTACGCTGCACTAAACATGACTTTTTGTATGCACGGGTGGCCAGAAACCGGATTTCGGCTGGTGGTTGAGCGTAGCCGAAGCTCAACCACCAGTTTTTTTACGAAAATACTTCGCTGTTACGGTTACAGATTCGATATTGCTAAGTAGATGAGTGGGAAAATATGTATGCAGTCAAAAGCGAGGCGCAACGGAGTGAAGTGTTAGTGCGATCGATCGAACTGAGTCGGCGTCAGTTGTTTTTTTAAGTGCAATGGATTAAATTATTACGACCTAAGAGTTTCAGGCGGGTTGTTGCCCCCAGGGTTTTGGACAAATATCAATAATTTTTCAGGGATTTTGCGAAATTCTTCCCCAAATCGCTGATAGATATATAGAGTTAAAGGAAATCCTCATGGACGAACAACGCTTTGCGGCTTATCTAAATCTGATTCAACAACTCCTCGATTGTCCTAACGGTGCAGAAAATGATATTCTCAACGCCAATCGAGAGTTGGTTGATGCCTATTTGCTGCAAGTTCTGGAAATGGTAGTGGCAGATATGGCAGAAAAGGGCAACTCAAATGCAGCCAAGTTTCTGCAAAATCTAGCGGCACATTTGGCGAATTATATCGGTAATACTGCAATTTATGAAGAGTATTTGCCTTTTCTGATGGAGGTGTTGCAGGCAACGTCATACAGTGATGGAAATCCTCAAGTCGTCTATCCTATTTTACAAAAAAATATCGACAAATTGAATCTGAAGCTTGCCGAAATATTGCAGGATTGGGCTACATCAAAATTCACAGAGTTTACATTAGAACAAGCTGAATTAATCGCAAGAGATATTGGCAATTTTGGCAACTTAATTCAGCAATTTACCCTAGGTAGCCGGGACTGGTATTTAGAAATTGGCATCGCTTGTTACGAGTCTGCTTTAATAGTCTATACCCGCGAACAATTTCCCCAACAATGGGCAAGTGTTCAAAATAATTTGGGGAATGCCTACAGTTACAGAATGCACGGAAAGAAGGCTGAGAATATCGATCGGGCGATCGCTTGTTATGAGTCAGCTTTAATAGTCCATACCCGCGAACAATTTCCTCAAGATTGGGCAATGACTCAACATAATTTGGGTGCTGCCTACTTTGACAGGATTCAGGGAGAAAAAGCCCAGAATATAGAACTGGCGATCGATTATTTTGAGTCATCTTTAATAGTCTGCACCCGCGAACAATTTCCTCAGCAATGGGCAATGATTCAAAATAATTTGGGTACTGCCTACCGTAACAGAATTCAGGGAGAAAATGCCCAGAATATAGAACGGGCGATCGCTTGTTTCGATTCTGCTTTAAGAGTCTACACTCTAGAACAATTTTCCCAGCAATGGGCAATGACTCAAACTAATTTGGGTAATGCCTACAGAGAGAGAATTCAGGGAGAAAAGGCCCAGAATATAGAACGGGCGATCGCTTGTTTCGATTTTGCTTTAAGAGTCTACACTCTAGAACAATTTTCTCAAGATTGGGCAATGACTCAACATAATTTGGGTAATGCCTACGGTAAAAGAATTCAGGGAGAAAAGGCTCAGAATATAGAACTGGAAATAGCTTGTTACCAGTCAGCTTTAATCGTCCGCACTCGCGAACAATTTCCCCAAGATTGGGCAATGACTCAATATAATTTGGGTATTGCCTACGGAGAGAGAATTCAGGGAGAAAAGGCTCAGAATGTAGAACGGGAAATAGCTTGTTACCAATCAGCTTTAATAGTCTTCAAATACGAACAATTTCCCCAAGATTGGGCTATGAATCAAAATAATATGGGTAGTGCCTACTATCACAGAATTCAAGGAGAAAAGGCTCAGAATGTAGAAGAGGCAATCGCTTGTTTCAAGTCAGCTTTAATAGTCTTCAAATACGAAAATTTTCCCCAATATTGGGCAAGGACTCAAGATAATTTGGGTAAGGCATACAGAAACAGAATCCAGGGAGAACAGGCTCAGAATATAGAACGGGCGATCGCTTGTTACCAATCTGCTTTAATAGTCCATACCCTCGAACAATTTCCCCAAGATTGGGCAAAGACTCAAAATAATCTGAGTGTTGCCTACTGTAACAGGATTCAGGGAGAAAAAGCCCAGAATATAGAACAGGCGATCGCTTGTTGCCGCTCTGCTTTAATAGTCCATACCCTCGAAGGATTTCCCCAAAATTGGGCACTGGCTCAAAATAATTTGGGTAGTGCCTACGGTGACAGAATTCAGGGAGAAAAGGCTCAGAATATAGAACTGGCGATCGCTTATTTTGAGTCAGCTTTAAAAGTATACACCCTCGAAGAATTTCCCCAAGATTGGGCAATGATTCAACATGATTTTGGTGTTGCCTACGGAAAGAGAATTCAGGGAGAAAAGGCCCAGAATATAGAACTGGCGATCGCTTATTTTGAGTCAGCTTTAAAAGTATACACCCTCGAAGAATTTCCCCAAAGATGGGCAGCGACTCAACATGGTTTGGGGAATGCATACATTTACAGAATTCAGGGAGAAAAAGCTCAGAATATAGAACAGGCGATCGCTTTTTACCAGTCAGCTTTAATAGTCTACACCCCTACCGCTTTTCCTTTAGATTGCTTGCGGTGTAGCAGAAACCTCGGCTACACCGCTTTCACTGCTGGTTTCTGGGAGATTGCGATCGAAGGATACGAACAAGCGATGACAGCGGTGGAACAAAGTAGAAGTTGGATAACTTCGGACGATCGCCGCCAACAGATGGTAGCAGAATCGATCGATGTTTACGAAAACGCGATTCAAGCTTGCGTCAACAGCGGCAAACTCGAAAAAGCCATAGAATATTGTGACAGAACCCGTTCCAAGCATTTAGTCGATTTAATGCACAGCAATGACTTGTCTGCTAGCGCCGAAATTCCGCCAGCAGTTCAAAATTATTTGCGGGAGTTTGAGGCGAAGCAGCGAGAAATTGACAGGGAAGTTGAACAACTCCACAATCCATCGCCAGGGAATAAAGAATTAGCAAGTGCGGGGAGTCAGTCACAGAGTCGGGCGGATTTTGCTGCTTACACGAACAAGATAGAAAAATTAGAAGCCGAGAAACAGCACATCTGGGAAAACATTCGTCGTTTAGATCCAGTTTTATCGGGACAGCTTCAAGTCGATGGGATGCAGTTTGCGGAAATGCAGCAACTCATCAACAATTCACAGACGGCAATTATCTGTTTTTATACTACCAATGATGACACTCATGTTTTTGTGATTTACAAGGATAAAGCCCCGCAGGTTCATACTTGTCTGGGTGAGGGTTGGGCCACTTTTCAGGAGTGGATTCACGAGAGTTGGTTGTTGCCTTATTTGGTAGCAAAGAAAAGTTGGAAACGAGGAATGGGTGATTTTTTAAGCCAGTTGTCGCAGCGGTTGAAAGTTAATGAGTTGATTGATAAATATCTGGATGGCATTGAGGAATTGATTGTGCTTCCGCATCTGTATTTGCATCAGATTCCGTTGGCGGCATTGCCGATTAACCCCCCCCAACCCCGCCTTGCTAAGGGGGGGCTAAGAGAGGAACAAGATTCTTCTTTTGTTGAGGGGCTACAGCATCACAATTCCCCTTTGCTAAGTAAGCAAAACTCTCTTCAATCTCCCCCCCTTAGCAAAGGGGGGGCGGGGGGAGTTCTTGGCGATTATTTCCTAATTCGTTACGTTCCCAGTTGCAAAATATTAGAGTATTGCCATCAACGCCCAACCATCGAATCGCCGCAATACGGTATCGTGGAAAATGCCACGGATGACCTCTATTTTACACCTTTCGAGTGCGAAGAAATTACCAAAATTGTTCCGATCGAACACCACTTAAAAGGACGCCAACAAGCAACTGTCGCCAATTATCGCGATTTGGTGAAACAAGTTAATGTCCTGCACTCCAGCCACCACGCCAAATCGCGTTTGGACAATCCTTTAGAATCGGAATTATTACTGGGGGATGGGACGATCCGGTTAGGCGAATTAATGACTCCTGGTTGGCGTTTGCCGGAATTGTCAGATGTGTTCCTATCCTGCTGCGAAACCAATTTAGGACAGACGAAAATTACCGACGATGTTCTCACCTTGGGAACCGGGTTTTTGTGTGCGGGAGCTCGAAGTGTAGTCAGCACTTTGTGGGCAGTGAATGATTTGGCTACGTCGTTATTTTCGATTTTTTACTATCAGTTTCGGCAGGCTGGTTGCAGTCGCCCGGATGCGTTACGGCGGTCTCAGGTGAGGTTGCGAACGATTTCGGGTGCGGAGTTGGAAGTGGTGTACAAGCCGCAAATAGATGCGATTTTCCTGAAAATTAATCAGAATTTAAATTTGACGAAAAGTCTGTATGCAGATTCAAATCCTTTTGCTGATTTGATTTATTGGTCGGGATTTATTTGTCAGGGTTTGCATTGAAAAAGTGGCATTTGATTGCTACAAAATTAGATCTAAAACCGTGAATTGTAGGGGCGGGTTCACCGACATCTATAAAACCTACAAACAATTTCATAAACCCGCCCTCTTCGCCAAGATTTACATGAACATCATACCATAAATTCACGGTACATTTTGATGGTTTGTGGGGTGGGGGCGGGTTTACAAGATGATTCATTTTTACCATGAATTGTTGGTGAACCCGCCCCTACAGACCTTGAATTTATGTCAACAATTTACAATAAATTTAGCGTACATTTTTATTTTTAGTGGGATGCGAATTGACAAAAACCTTAAGTCCGCGCAGCCACACACACAACCCGAAAACCATAGTTGGCGAAGCTGATATGGGGCGCAAGGTTGATGCGACAAGCAGAACGGCAGTTCCACGGATCGCTGTCCCACGAACCTCCGCGCAGCAGCCTTGTTTGGTTATCATCTTTGGTATTGACTAATAAATGAATACTATAGTGATAGCGACGATCGCTACAAGTATCATCCCAGACTGTACCATCAGTAGGCGCGCCTTGATAGCGATCGTGCCAAGGGTCAGCACACCACTCCCAAACGTTCCCGTGCATATCGTAGAGTCCAAAGGCATTCGCTACGCCAAGGCTACCCACAGACGTTGTTTGTTGGCGGTAAATTCCTTTAGACCCTTGACCGTAGGAATCCCACCACTTGTTCTCTCGATCGCCCATACCTCTATAATTTGCTAAATCTGTCGTCATTGTTTCCCCAAAATGAAAAGCTGTTGTTGTCCGGGCGCGACAAGCATATTCCCATTCGACCTCGCTAGGAAGGCGATAGCTTCTACCTGTTTTTTGAGATAATCTGGCACAAAATTCGATCGCATGATACCAAGAAATTTGTTCTACAGGTCTGTTTTCACCTTTAAACCGAGATGGACTGGAGTCAAGGTCGTAATGGATTTTTGGTAATCTAGCTACTGCTTGCCATTGTACTTGAGTAATCGGGTATTTTCCCATAAAAAAAGCTTTAATTGTGACCTGATGTTGAGGTCTTTCAGAGTCAAGACTTTCTGCTTCAATCTCAGGTGAACCCTTGATGAATCTCCCCCTAGGAATGTAAACCATTTCTAAGTTGGTGTCATAGCCTAAGCCTTCGGTAAAGTATGGAGCGTTTTTGATTTCGCGTTGGATAATTTCACCTTGAGGATTGACGGTAACTGTTTCAAAGGTGAAAGTTTCCGCCGGGACAGGACGGGGAGGTAAAGTAACTTCCACTCCAGCAATAATCGCAGATTCTCCGGTTTTGGGTAAGCTATCAAACAACCGAGTTGCTTCTGTGTAATCGCCTAGGGCGGTTTGCTTCATTGCCTCTGCTAGAATCAGCAAAGGTTCAAAATTAGCGGCTTGCAGAGGGTCAGCTAAAGTTTCTACTAGCGATGATTTCTGCAACCATTGAGCCAGATTTGGCTGTTGCAGTAATTCCCTGAGAGTCTGAGTTAATTGTTCTGCTGCTTTCCCTGGTTCTACATAAGCTAAAGCTGTCCAATATTGGGCTTGTTTTAACCCGGTAATTTTTGAGTGAAAGTTGCGCTTAACATACTTGAGTAAAAACCCTGATAGTTCGCGCAAACTCTGCTGACTCAAACCGCTTAAAAGTATCTTGCGAACTGTACTATCCATTTCATATAGTTCCTCATCTACTTTGCTACACAAATCGGATAATAGCAGATCGGAAACTGCAATCCAAGGCACTTTTAACTTGGGATTAAATGGGTAATCTCGCAAGCGATAAAGCAAGTCCGGTGTTAAGGCAAGGGGAAAAGCCGCATGGCAAGCAAATTCCAGATGAGATTCAGTAAAACGATTTCTGAAGGCTTGAATGCACTTCATAGCCTCTTGTTCTTTTGGGTCGTTCCCAGTGGCTGTAAATTCGGTCATTGCAGCACCTCGATTGCTGGTTGAAAGCCTGCACTATCTGCGGTAAACATTTTTAGAGTTTCTAATTTAGCAATTGCCCTAAATCGGTATCAGTCTTATAAATTTCATCAATTAAAACAATCTTCCGATCGCACTTTTCAACCCATTACTACATATCCTCCGATTTGTCAACGATCTGCCTAACAGTGATTTTTTAGAGATCGTTTGCCGATCGAGAAAAATTTGGAATAGTTGAACTATCAACCGCATAGAGCAACCAATTCAGGATAGCAAAATGAGATACAACGATGAAACCCCGTCACTGGGAATCGGACTCAAAATTATTAGCCAAATTGCCGATGAGCTTAGTTATACCCGCAATTCTTACCGTCGCAACTGTTTGTCGATCGTTAAATATTACCAGCCCGTACTACCTCAACATAGCACTCAAGCTGGTGGTTTGAAGCGATCGAGCGATGTGTTGAACATTTTTAACTGGCTGAAAGAGCAAATAACTAGCCAATCCGATCGCAATTCTAACCAGCCACTGCAAAAAATTACTATTCAGCTCAATAGTGAGATGGCTACTGTTAGTCAAGTTTTGTGGTGGGTCGAGCAGTTAGATAATCTACCAATTCCCGAAACTGTTTTGCAGCTTGCCAGACTTGCGGTGGTCGAAGGGTTTATCCTGGCTGTTCACCATCACAAAAATATGCCATCAGAGACTTCGATCGATCTTTCGATTGCGGTATTTAACGAACGTCTTGAAATCAACATTTGGGATTGGGGAAAGCCTTTTAACTTCAAGGCGAAGTTGAATGAAGAATTGGAAAAAAAAGATCCGTTTTGTTTGAAGCATCTGGAATTTGTGTTTGAGTAAAGCTGTTTTGTAATTGCCAGCTTTCAAGTGACAATAGCCTGTAGGTAGGTGCGCGCTGTCAACCATCTATGTCAACTTAACCTGCAAGATCGATAGGGGTTTAAACCCTGTCTGACTGTGGAATCAACCTTAAGTTAATACCATGCGTGACAAATGGTTGCTACACTGATTAAGCGTATACAAATTATATGTCATTATCATAAATTGCCGGAGACGGCTTGGCCTAAGTCCCTACAGGTAAAAACCTCTAATTTGTTTTTGGTAGCAATGTTTTTTGAAATTGGTATAACATCAATGACTCCGCACTTTATCCCTACCAATAGCCGAGGGACACCATTCTTTGCAGAATTCCTGCTAAAGATGTGCCGTAATTTCCAGCTTTCAATTGACAATAGGAAGAACCTTTTTTGCCATGAATACTCATACTGCTCCCAAAATTCTCGTTGTGGAAGATGATCCACCAATTCGCAATCTAGTTCATCGCTTTTTGAATCATAAATATCAAGTAAATTCGGCAGCAGATGGCGAGACTGCTTTAGCATTGTTTGAGGAATTCCAGCCGATGGTAGTAATTCTCGATTGGAATTTGCCAGATACTACCGGCTATCACCTCTGTCAGGAAATGCAGCGCCGTACTAATGTTTTTGTGATTATGCTCAGCAGCCGCACAGATGAAGCTGATAAACTTAAAGTGTTGTCCGCAGGTGCTGATGATTATATCTGCAAACCATTTGGTCTGGCGGAGTTGGCAATTCGGATCGAAGTTGTGCTCAGACGCATCAGGCCTGTTACTCCATCTCGGATTGTATTCGATCGACTGGCGATCGATCCAGGGCGTCGGGAAGTAACACTCAACGACCAAATTATCAAGTTCACAGCCTTAGAATTTAAGATTTTGTATTTTTTGGCAAGTCATCCGGGTGCATCTTGGAGTCGCCAACAGATTATCGAAAAAATCTGGGGCTGGAAATCAATTTACCCATCAGAAGAGAGAGTTGTGGACGTGCATATCGGCCAGATTCGCAAGAAAATTGGACCGCAGTTGATTCAAACGGTTCGGGATTACGGTTACAGGTTCGATCCCAACACGCTTGGGATCGGAATACCGGGCGGTTGAAACCGCGGCGACACAGGCAAAACCCGCGGCTCGACTGAGCTTCCTTTGTGTAGACGCGGTTTCAACCGCCGTGCGATCTTATTTTGTCAAAAATCTATTTCCCCACGTCCCATCGGGCAACCAGACGCCTCCCAGAGCACGGACGCGATCGGGTACCATGAAGTATGCCCAAGCCGTCCCGAGAGGTTTGAAATGTCGATCGCAAATTTCGATTTCTTCCCGCTGATATTCGTTTTCCGTGGGTTCCCGCAGCGGGTGATAGTCTTCCAATCGGTCTAAATCGTCCAAAATAGCGGAATTTGCGAAACACAGCAGAAAACCATAGACATTGCCATCTCCGGCCACCATTGCAGGATAGCCGATCGGCAGTGCAAAAAGTTGACCGCGGGCGATCGCGGGAGAAGCATCCACAACTTTTCCCTCGCAGTAGCGGAGATAGTTGCACTCCCCCGGTTTGAGAGTGCCGTAGACAAAGACTTTCATCGGGTAGGGCCTAACCGCTAGTTTTTGCTATATTAGATGCCTAAGCTAATAGTTTAAGTCTCGCGGGCGATCGCGACTGCAATTTTCCTAAATTTCGTTGTTTACCCTTTTTTATAATTCATGACTGTAGCAGTTAGTTTTATTGCTTTTGGACTTCGGCCCTTGTACTTGAGTTCTTTTTTGCCCGACTTACCCTTGGACGGCTTGTTTTCCACTCAAGGGATTATGGTAATGCTGCTGGCCGCCTATGCGGGGGCGATGTGGATGTTTCTCACCAGTGCTCCCAAGGTACACACCGTGATGGTATCGGATCTCGCACAGGCGAGGGAGTTCTATGAAGGTATGCTCAGCCTCCCTGTCGCAGAAGTACCGCTGCACTACTACTATAATTACGAGCAAACTTTAGGGACAACCGGTATCGATCCCCTGTATTTGTCGCCGAATGTCGGGAGGGGAACGAGCTCTCAAACGATGGGGAGTCCCGAGGGTTTGTGGTATCAGTTGATGAAAAATACTCAACTGCACATTATTAGTGGCGCGGGTGTCGGGGAAAAAAATCGCGAACGTCATGTTTGTTTCGATCGCGATTGTTTGGATCAGCTATTAATGAGGGTACAAACTCGCGGGATTAGTTATAAAATTCGCCGGGAAAAGCCGCTTAATTTTTTGGTTAAGGATTATGATGGGCGCGTGATAGAAATGGCTGAGGTTAGTAATTAGATAATAGTCGGTGGGTTTTGCGGACTGAAGTCCTCACTACGAACTAGGTTTGTAGTGCGGACTTCAGTCCGCATATTTGGATGCGGACTGAAGTCCGCACTACGAACGAGGGAGGTCAATTAATCTTGGCTTCAACGTTGGATTTTTCCGATGTCGTCGCTGCTTTAATCTCTGCAACTGTCTTGCGGCTGAAGAGTTGGAAATACAGAGAAACAAAGAATTCTTTAACTGGGAAAACAATAAACGTCAAAGGATTGATTGTCACAATGATATTGCGGACATCAGCTTTAGCTTGTTTGACAATTTGCTGCGCTACCCAGTCAGGAGACATAATGCCGATCGGGTTTAAGTTGCTTTTGAACGGCCCTAAAATCAGTTTACGCACGATGCAGGGCGCATCCAGCCGCCGTAGAGTGACTAAATCTCCCAGGGCGCGCTTGCTGAGTTCGTACAGGGGACTGACAGCGGGAATCACTTCTGCTTCTGAAGTATTGATCCAGACTTCTTTACAAGCGATATTTTCGTTAGTGCGAACTGTTAAGAAAAACAGTTCCATCAGCCGCCACGCCGAAAAAGTGTTAATTTCGTAGGAATTTGCGATCGCCTCTCCGGTTCTTTCACCTTGTACGTTAATTCCGTGATTGATGACGAGAATATCGATTTTTTCTAACAATTTAGCTAAATCTGCCTCTTCGCCAGCGTGCCAAGTTACGGTTTTTACAGGCAAAATCTCGCCGTCTACATTCACGGTAATTTCCTCCTGGCCCGAGGAAAGGGCGATCGTTTTTGCACCAGCTTTGTGCAGGTGTTTCAGAAGCAAACGCCCCAAAGTTCCCGATGCGCCGGTGACGGCTACTGTTTTGCCTTTGAGAGAAAGTGCTGTACCCATAAGTTTATCTATTAAGGTGAAAGTACCGCAATAGTAAGCATTTTGATCGTCGAAGTGGTGGCGCCAGTGATAAGGTTTATTAACGAACCAGTTACCGGGGATACTCTGGAAGTCTCCCGGTTGGTGGGTGATGTCGGTTAATTCATCTGCGCCTTTGATACCGATCGCGCGGGCGATCGCACTCAACAAAAAGCTTAAAGTATAAATACAACCCGCTGCTGCGCCCCAGTGATATGGTGGGAGCCAAAAATAAGCTAAAACCCACAGCAACAAGCCCAAAACCATCATCGCCACAGCTTCGGGCACGTCGTGACGCCAGTGCGCTTGCTTGTAAATAGTCTCGCTAACGGGCGTCAAATTCGGGCGGAAAACGCGGTGATGCCAATTGTGCAGTTTTTGGAGGGGCGGCACATAATGAGACGCGACGTGATAAAAGTCTCTGATGATTTCTGCCCAGCAGACAGAAGCTATTCCCACAGCGCCGACTATCCAGTAATTTACCATGCTTGCACCAGTTTCAAATTTGAGATATTATATCATGTCCTGTCACAAAAACGGTTTGTAGTGAGGACTTTAGTCCGCTAATTATGACGACTTGCATTCCTTACAAAAACGGTTTGTAGTGAGGACTTTAGTCCGCTAATTATGACGACTTGCATTCCTTACACAAACGGTTTGTAGTGAGGACTTTAGTCCGCTGATTGTGAGGAATTGCATTCCTTACAAAAACTAATTTAATTATGATGGCGATCGATAGACAGCACCTTAGATATTGTTAGTTTTGAAAGATAGCTTACCAAAGAAGATGGGTCGCTCGCCTCCCCGTTGAGGGGGAAATTAAATAAGGATGATTCATTGTTTCAATCATTTTTCCAGACCTTCGGTAGTGCTGTCAACTGTCAACTGTCAACTGAATGAAAATAGCTTTTATTGCTAGTCTGGTAATTGACTCAGGCGTTTTAAAATTTGCAAAACGCGGTACAACTCATTGCCTATATTAGGAATTGTGAATTGATTGGATAAAGCATACTGCGGATATTCTCCTCTGACTAGCTTGACAAAAGTGAAGTTAGCACCTGTGGCAATCATCCCAAAAGTCGGAGTTTCGGGATTGGGATCTGCCAGCATATATGTCAGAAGTTGGGCAAGTGCTTCGTCAGTAGAGAAAGCAAGTTGTTTGGATTCAATTACTGTCACCCACAAGTTTGCTTTCATAATCAGGATATCTATTCTGCCTTCGATGATTCTGCCTTCGTCTTCTTCTTGAATTGCGATCGACTTTTCGGCTTTGACTTGAAAAGGAGACTCAAAGAGACCGGCAATAAACAAAATAGGGCTGACAATTGTTAGCTTAACTGCATTTTCCAACACAGGCGGGGAGTCTACCAAGTTGAAGTATATGTTTTGGACGCGATCGAGTAATTGTTTCTCAGAGTCAGTTACTTCGGGCAAGTTTTCTTGCCATTCTCGGAAAAACTCTTGATTTCGCACTCGCTGCAAGCCGTAGTTATCGATTAAATAGGGGATGTTGATATCTCTTGCTTGAAGTTTTTGCATGAGGCTCGATCGAAGTTTTTACGGTTATTCATAAGTTTAGCATAATTGGGATTTTTAACCGCAGATCGATGCAGACGATCGCAGATAGACGCAGATGAAATAGGATGTCTGTTTATGGGGATTTGCGATCGACAGTTTGCTGTTTTTGGGATGCTTGCATTTGCAGCAATTGCGGTACGGTGACAAAACGGTATCCCTGCTGTTTGAGTTTGGGAATAATCGCAGAGACGGCCTCGACTGTTTGCTGGCGATCGCCACCGCCGTCATGCAACAATACGATCGCCCCTGATGTCGCTTGAGACAGCACAGTGCGGGCTATAGCAGCCGCCGGAGGTTGCGAAAAGTCCTTAGGATCGATCGACCACATCACCACCACATAATTTTTCTTTTTGGCGTAATCCGCAAAACCGTTATTTAAGCGCCCACCGGGAGGACGAAACAACAAACTTTTCGCCCCAGTCGATCGATAAATATGAACCCCAGTATTGTCTATTTCATCCGAGGCTGTTTTTTCAGTGACATTGTGATAAAAATGATGCCAAGTATGATTGCCGATCGCATTTCCCGCTTTTACTACTTGCTTGGCAATTTCTGGATTCTCGCGCAAATTTCCACCCAAGCAGAAAAACGTAGCTACCGCGTTATGTTTCTGCAATATTTTTAATATTTTCAAAGTTTCCGCAGTTGGGCCATCATCAAATGTCAAAGCAATAACTTTTGAGTCGCTGATATTTGCTTTGTATATAATTTGGTTGCGAAATTGCGTTGGCGGTGCGAATACTAAAGGTTGTGCGGCGGGTTTCGGAGTGGGAGTTGCGGCGGGAGAAGGCTGTATTTGGGGTTTCGGCGGTTTCAGGAGATTGGGCGGAGGATTGCCAAAAGGGGGGATTTGGGCGATCGAATTTGAATTTAGAGTTTTTGGGCGATCGGGAAACAGCAAACTTAGAGATATCAATCCGATAACTATAGCGGTTTTAATCCACGATTTTTTAGTAAATTTGGTCTTCATCAACTGTTCTATTTGCTGTCAACTATCTAATTATCGCTGAGATTTTTACCAAATTAGTTATAATTCAAAATAGCAGCGCATCATCACAGGAGAAAAGCCATGATTGCTCCGGCAAATCTCAGCCGCATTACAATCCCGCCTTTGGAAAATGGCGAACTTGCTAAATTTTTGCAGAATTCGAGCGGCGCTATACAGCCATGCGGGGACTCAAAAAAGCAGATTTGATTGAACGAATTGTTTATATGGCTTCACCCTTACCCTTTGATCCCCACGCCGAACCCCATGCCGATTTAATGGGCTGGCTGTGGACTTACAAGATTGCTACTCCAGGCGTGCGTCTGGGCGATAATCCTACCGTGCGTCTCGATGTGGATAACGAACCTCAACCCGATGCTGTACTGCTAATTGATGCTCAATGCGGCGGCCAAACTTGCCTGAGCGATGATGGCTATATCGAAGGTGCACCCGAATTTGTTGCCGAAATTTCTGCCAGTACCGCTACGATCGATCTGCGAGACAAAAAGCGAGTTTACCGCCGCAATGGAGTCAAAGAATATTTAGTTTGGCAAGTAATGAATCGCCGGATCGATTGGTTTTCCTTGCAGGAAGAAGAATATATTGCTCTGCTACCCGATGCTGAAGGAATTATCCGCAGCAGAGTTTTTCCGGGATTGTGGCTGGCAGTTTCAGCACTTATAGACGGGGATATGCCAAGTGCGATCGCAAATCTTCAAACCGGATTAAATAGTACAGCACATCAAGAGTTTGTCCAACAGTTAGCTTCCTTTCCAAAAGCTACTTTATAGAGACGCTACGAATTGCGTCTCTATAAATAATTAATTACACTACATCCGGCAAGTTTGCCGCGCCCTTTCATCCTCCACTTCTTGCCACCCAAAAGAAAAATGGCTCACCGCATTAATTTGCGGCGTTGCAGCGCGAATTGCCCGCATTTGAATCTCCAAAGACGGCCGATTTTTCAGAGATTTTTCCCAATCTCCGGCAATCGCCGGAATGATTTTTGCTCCCGGAGGTGCTAAACTCAACGTCCGCTGCACCTGCGGCACAATGCAGCTTACATCCCCACAATTGCCGTAAGACATCGCGTGAAATTCTACGCCAGCCGGAAACCTGTCCCAAGGCTGCAATCTCGAATCAAATCCCCCTTGATTTATCTTTTGATTACCATTAGGAAAAAACACCGCTCCTACAGGAATTCCCATCCTTTGAGCTGGTTGAGTTGCCATTCCTAAAAAATCTAAAATCCCTTGGACTGCGTGAGCAACACTCAGTTGCCAGAGGTCTTTTTGCAGAATGCCGGTATCGGGAAGCGGCGGTGTTGGTGTTGGTGTTGGTGTAGCAGTATTTGGCTGGTTAGTGGCGGGATTTGTTGAAGCTACTCTTGATGTGGGATTCTCCTTTCTAGAAGCTAGAGTTGCTACTGGTATTGGTCGCGGAATTCGCCCCTGCCAAAGAGGTTCTTGCTCTGTCGGATACTGTTTGACTACTGCTTGAACGTCATTAGTATTGATAAATCCTTTAGTCAAATATCGCTGAATTAAATCTCGCCCTTGTTGATTGTTAGCCCGCTGCAAAAGCATTTGCTGCGATGCTTGACCGTAAATCCACAAGTCTTGAACTTTGGTAGCAACTGAAGCAGGCCCGACGCCCCGCACATAACGAATGTAGTCGAATAACATTCCTTGCGGCCGGCGCTTGACTATTTGATTTACTAACAAAGCATAGTCTTGCTTTGCTTGCGGATTGTAGGGATCGACAAAGGCGTGTGTGGCGTGACTTTCTCCGGTTTGGTCGTCTAAACCCGCGTCTTGAATTACTGTTAAACTGGTCTGATTTTTGCCATTGACGGCGAGGGTTTGCTGTCTGTCGGAACGCTGAGAATAGGTATAGCCAAAGTTCATGGTAAATAACCAGGCGTATACTTTTAATCCTCGCTGTTTGCCTTTGGCGATCGCCTTTTCCAACAAATCATATTTCTCGTAGCCGGGATTTCTCAAAACCGAAGGCCAAGCAGTTGGATTGTCTGCCACTGGGAGCAGCACTTGACCGTCATAAAACACTTCGACATAGACTTGATTGTAGCCTTTATTCACAACTTTGTCTAATACGCGATCGATTTCTCCGGGCCTGACATCGCAGGGATACAAGCGCAGCCAAACTGCTTGGGTTTCGGGCCAAGTTTTTTGGCGGCATTCTGCGATTTCCCGGGCGTGTTTGCTCAAAACGGCAAAATATGCTTGCTGGGATTCGGGTTTTCCTGACAGGGCGGCGCGGCGCAAGTCTTCTTTTTGATTTACCTGATCTTTGGATAATTGGCAATAGGCTGATGTTTCGGCTAAGGCTGGTTGATTTTCGATAAAGGGCCAAACAAGCTGGCTGATGAAGCTAGTGGTTAAAACAGCAGTTACCGCACTTAAACAGCGTCGCTGGTGTTGAAAGTTGGCGAGGCGAGTTGGTGCAATTTTCATGGGATAATTGAATCGGGTTTTCTAGTTTAAATTGGGTGGCGATCGCATTTTTGGCGATCGCGCAGACGCACATCTACAAATTTTCTACTTTTTTGGTTGACATAGTTATGGCACAAGTCGATCGCCCAAGGCAAATTCTGTCTAGCGACAATTTAGATCGTTTCTAAGTATTCCTAGGGTGCGGATCCATTAAACATCCCTTGCATTCAATCGGTAATCTCACGGCGACGCACCTTACGCGTGAGTCCGTGGAAAGAAACTCCAAACTTGTTTTGTAGCATAAATTTTGATAAATGGTATTAGTTTAACCCCCAATACGCTTTGGTTAAGACACTCCGGCCTGCTTTCACGGTGTGAAACATAGACACTGCGATTGCAACGCTGGGGACAGCCCAGAAAAAAAGCGCTAATCCAAGCGTATTGAGTTCAAGCCTGTAAACACAGGTGCCGATCTGTGAGATTGTCGATTTTTATTTGTGGATTTTCTTTCTTCGACGCACCCTACGGCTAACTAAATTTAGCAAAAAAAGCGCCTGAAGAAAGTGGGCGCTAAAAGCAGTTGATATTTCTACTTAAAAATGTTAACACTCAAATGTCAAGGATGAAAGATGAATTATTCAAATTTATCTTTTATCCCTAAACTCTGAGATTAAGCTCCTCTATTGAGAGCAGCTTCTACCTGCTGAAATTCTGACTCAAGACGCTTTTTCAACTTTTCAGGAACAGGACGGTTGGGATAGGAACTGTAATGTCCGGCCAAAGAGTTTAAGGCCGTGCGCATTGTCGTAAAAGATGCCAGTTTGGTAAGAGCGGGATCGCGGCGGTATTCTGCGAAAAAATCGTTGATACTTGTGCGAGCAGCGGCTTGAGCGGCTGCTTTTTCCGGCGCGCCCTCTGGTAAAGTAAGCGCTGTTCTCAAGCTGTTGACTAATGCTAATGTGTCTTTGCTGTAGTCTCCGCTGAGAGTGGCGGGAACATTGGTACAGCCTGCTACGCCGATGACAACAACTAATACCAGGGCTAACAGACGGGAAATGTAATGCTTCATAAGGGTTAGAAAAATGGAAGCGCAAGTCGCAATCAAAATTAACCTTTATCCTATCTCGAATTGAGCTAATAATGTCAAATTTTTATTATTTTTTGCACCAATACCATGAAAAGTAAAATTTGTCAATCTCACGTAGATTGATATCATATCCGCTCGAATGACCCCAATCAAATTGGTTCGTAGTGAGGACTTTAGTCAAGCGCCATGGATGCGGACTAAAGTCCTCACTACAAACCATTTTTATTACTGCTAAGTAAGCGAACATAATATAATTTATTCAAATCTAAAATTGATTTATTTGTCCGGAAACGACGGAGAGAATTTGGGTTTGGCGCAGCCACTGACTGTCAAAAGCCCCTAGGTGAGTAGTAGTAATTAGAGTTTGAAACCGTTCTTGAATTGTTTCTAAAAGTTGATTTTGGCGGCTTAAATCGAGTTCTGCAAGTACGTCGTCTAGCAACAGTAAAGGTGCTTCGCCGACGACTTCTTCGATTAGCTGCAATTCGGCTAATTTTAATGCTAATACGAGGGTTCGCTGCTGGCCTTGGGAGGCGTATTGACGGGCTGGAGTATTGTTAATGGTAAATGTAATGTCGTCGCGGTGGGGGCCGACTAATGTGGTTCCTTGAAATTGTTCTGCGATCGCCCTTTTTTGAATTTTTTCTAAAAATGCTTGCCGCACTCCTTCGAGATTGTCTTTGTCGATTAACTCCGAGCTGACTTCGATATTAGCATCGTATTTGACATCTAAAACTTCTGTAGAACCGCTAATTGAACCGTGCCAATTGCGGGCTAATGGCATCAATCGTTCTAAAATACGATCGCGCCTGCGGATTACCCGAGCCCCCGCTGTCGCCAATTGGGCATCCCACAAGGCTAATTCTGAACTGGGAATGGGGGATTGGGAGTTGGGAATTGGGCATTGGGCATTGGGCATTGGGCATTCTGCGATATTTTGGTCTTCGGGAGTTTCAGATCCGATAAATCGCATTTTGTCAAAACTTTCGGAAAATTCGGCTTTCCTGACTTCTCTAGAACGTTTTAACAGAGCGTTTCGCTGGCGCAAAATTTGGTTGTATTGGTGCAAAATATGGGCGTAAATCGGCTCTAGTTGGATGACTAGCCGATCGATCCAGTTGCGCCTTCCTTCGGGCCCGCCGCGCACTAAGTCTAAATCCAAGCAGGAGAATTGTACTACATTTAAGACGCTCAAGAAGTCTAAATGCCGGCGCAGCGGTTCGCCGTTGAGCTTCAGGCTGCGGCGCGCTCCCGATCGCAGTGTTAATGCTAGGTCGATCGCTCCGGTTTGACGTTCGAGTGCAGCATCTATTTGGGCGATCGGCTTTGAGTCGAGGATTAAATCGCGATCGCGCGATACTCTGTGGCTTTTTAATGTGGAAAGCAACTCTACTGCTTCTAGCAAGTTGGATTTTCCTTGGGCGTTATTTCCTACTAATATGGTTTTGGGAGCGTCAAATGCTACTTTTTGATCGTAGTAGTTCCGAAACTGCCGTAGGTGCAGCGTTTTCAAATACATAATATTGGTAATTGGTAATCAGATGTTTGTAGTGAGGACTTTAGTCCTCGGACGGATGCGGACTGAAGTCCTCACTACGAACCTACAAGGAGATGTTTGTAGTGAGGACTTTAGTGAAGCGCCATGAATGCGGACTCAAGTCCTCACTACGAACCTACAAGGAGATGTTTGTAGTGAGGACTTTAGTCAAGCGCCATGAATGCGGACTGAAGTCCTCACTACGAACCTACTATCGACCTATCGTACTATTTGCGAGCTTTGTAGAAGCGCACAAACAGTTTTTCCATTTCAATCCAGACAAACATTAAGGCGCTGAAGCCGAAGCAAATGAGTAACTCAAAGGGCGTTAAATAGTGAGTCCCAAAAAATGCTCTCAGCGGGGGAACGTAAATCAGCATTAATTGCAAAGCAGTAGTAACAATCACAGCTCCCCAAACAAAAATATTAGTCAAGGGATTTAACTCGATCGTTAGCTGAGTGTTAGATCGAATTGCGATCGCGTGACCCATTTGCGCTAAACACAGAGTTGTAAACACCATTGTTTTCCAAGCTTCTGGATCGCCATTTCCGGGAGTGTGACTGTATCTGTAAGCCCAGGACATCATGGCGATCGTCAAAATTGCAAAGATAATCCCGATCCGAATCATGTAAGAACCCAAACCCCGCGCAAAAATACTTTCTCGCGGACTGAAAGGAGGCTTTTTCATCACGTTCGGTTCGGCTGGTTCTACGGCTAAGGCTAAAGCTGGAACGCCGTCTGTGACTAAGTTCATCCACAAAATTTGCAGCGGGGTTAGCGGCACTCCTCCCAAACCCATTAAAGGTGCGGCCGCAATTGTCAAAACTTCGCCGATGTTGCTCCCCAAAATGTACTTAATAAAGCGCCGAATGTTGGTATAAACGACTCGCCCTTCTTCAGCGGCGGCGACAATAGTTGCAAAGTTGTCGTCGAGAAGCACCATATCGCTAGCTTCTTTGCTCACATCGGTGCCGGTAATTCCCATCGCAATGCCGATATCGGCTTGTTTCAAAGCGGGTGCGTCGTTAACTCCGTCGCCGGTCATCGCGACAAATTTGCCTAAACTTTGCAAAGCTTGGACAATCCGCAATTTGTGTTCGGGGGAGACGCGGGCGTAAACGCTAACGTGTTCGACTTGTTGTTTGAGTTGTTCTTGACTGAGCTTTTCTAATTCTTGACCGGTGAGAACTCGATCGCCCTCTGTCGCAATACCTAAATCGTAGGCGATCGCTTTTGCTGTCAACTGGTGATCTCCGGTAATCATCACCACTCGAATTCCTGCATCGCGGCACTTCACCACTGCTTCGCGCACTTCCGGGCGCGGGGCGTCCAGCATACTGACGAGTCCCAGCCACACCATCTCTTGTTCGCTGGTTTCCTCGGAACCGGAGGGCGGCAGGTTTTCCCAGATTTTGTATCCAAATCCCAGGACTCGCAAACCTGCACTTGCCATATTATTGTTTTCGGCAAGGATGCGATCGCGCATTTCCTGATTTAAAGGTTGTACTCGATCGCCAACTATAATGCCTTGGCAGCGTTCCAAAGTCAACTCTGGAGAACCTTTGGTGAGCATCAAATAATTCTGCTGTTGTCCTTTGTCCGACGGAAAGCCCGAATGTCCCGAATGTCCGGGCACTTCGCAAATCACGCTCATCCGTTTGCGTTCGGAAGAAAAAGGAAACTCCGCCGCGCGCGGCAGCAATTGAGACTGTTGTTCCTTATATATGCCTGCTTTTCCCGCTAAAGACAGCAGAGCTCCCTCCGTGGGGTCGCCCAAAATCTTCCATTCTTGCTGTTCGTGCTGCAATACTGCGTCGTTGCACACTGCACAGGCAATTAATAAAGATTCGAGTTCTGGATATTCCTCTAAATTAGTAATTTGGACTGAGGTATGGCGATCGACAAAATCTCCGATCGGGGCATACCCGTCACCTCCCACGCCGATCGTACAGTCGCCCGTAGACACGAGCTGCACTACCATTTTATTTTGGGTCAGAGTACCTGTTTTGTCGGAACAAATGGTAGTTACCGATCCCAAAGTTTCTACCGCCGGCAGTTTGCGAATTAGGGCGTTTCGCTTCACCATCCGCCTAGTCCCCAGTGCCAAAGTGACTGTCACGACGGCCGCCAGTCCTTCGGGAACCACAGCCACAGCCATGCTGAGAGAAACTTCTAACAGTTCTTCAAATCTGCTGGTATCGAACCCAATGCTGCCATTGTCGAAGGTAATCATGCCGCCGATGACGACAATTGCGACTAAGCCTAGGGCACCCGATACTAGAACATTTCCCAACTGGCCCATTCGCTGTTGCAGGGGAGTCGGTTCGGTTTCTACTGACTGAAGCATGGTGGCAATTTTGCCGATTTCAGTTTGCATTCCGGTGTTGGTGACGATCGCCTTGGCCCGTCCCTGAACAACTTCTGTCCCCTGAAAAATCAAGTTAAGTCGATCGCCCAACGAAGCATCTTCGGGAAGTTCTAGGTCAGCTTGCTTCGTGGCTGCGATTGCTTCTCCCGTCAAAGCCGATTCTCTAACTTGTAAATTAGAAGCTTCGATCAAGCGTCCGTCGGCTGCGATTTTTACCCCCGCCTCCAACAGCATCACGTCTCCGGGTACGAGTTCCTTGGCTGCGATTTCCGAAGTTTTGCCGTCCCGCAGGACTCGCACTAGGGGGGAAGAGAGGTTTTTGAGGGCTGCGAGGGCTTTTTCGGCACTTTTTTCTTGGAAATAGCCGAGAATGCCGTTGAGTATGACGATCGCAAAAATGGCGATCGCATCTTTGGGAAAAGTATTCGATTTGATGTCCAAGAATCCAGAAATCACGGCCACACCCATCAGCATCAACAACATGATGTTGGTGAACTGATCGACAAAAATCGACCAAGAACTGCGGCCTCCTGTTTCTTCGAGTTCGTTGGTGCCGTATTGCTGCAAGCGTTCTGACACCTGTTGGCTGCTCAAGCCACTGTCTTTGTTGCTGCTGAGCTGCTGGAGAGTTTTGTCAATTGCTACGGTGTGCCAAGAAGAGGGAGAATTTGAAGACATAAATTACGATCGAGCATGGGGCAATGAGGGGACTGCGGCCGAACAAGTTACAGCCGATGAATGTGGCTGATGGCAGTAAGAGAGTTTTTAGTTTTGAGTTCTGAATAAAAAAACTGTTTAACTTGCGACTCGTATTGGGCCCCGGTTCGATGCCGAGAGAGCAGGAAGCTTTTAACTTTACTGCGTCTGGCGGCTCTCTCGTGCCGTTTGTAGACCTACCGCTGACAGCACTTATCCACCTTACAAGTGAACTACCCACCAGCAATCGGATTACCGATATGCTGGGGGCTTCCCAATTCAATAGCAACAGCCTCTACGACAGTGGATTTCTGTCCATATCGCTTTGGTCTTACATTGCCTCCAAGGGCAGTAACGCTGGTTCCCAACGCCAATATCCGTAAGCCTTCATTTTTGATATTTATGGCTGCATTGATATCTCTGTCGTGCCGTTTTCCACAGTGGGGACATCTAAATTCACGGACAGACAGATCCATTTTTGGCAGCGACAGTAATGTATCAGAGCAGAGGTGCGACGACGGGAAAAATCGACCTACTTCTAGGTACACTTTACCATCTGCTTCTGCTTTGTACTTGAGCATCGTGCAAAACATTCCCCAGCCCGCATCATTGATGGATTTAGCCAGATTATGATTCTTCACCATGTTTTTTACTGCCTGATTTTCTACGACAATGACTTGGTTTTCATCAACTATCTTACGGGATAGTTTATGTCGAAAATCTTCGCGGCAAAGAGCAATTTTAGCGTGGACTTTAGCAACAGCTAGTTTAGCCTTGCGACGTTTAGCCGTCGTCTTGTCCTGTTTGCGAGATAGTTTTTTCTGCTTGCGCTTTAAGTTGCGTTCGTGCTTTTTTATATGTCGAGGGTTCTGGTATTTAGAACCATCAGACGTGACTGCAAAGTCAAGCAATCCCAGGTCAATACCGATTGCCTTGCCCTCTTTGACAGCATCCGGTTTGTCAATCCCATCATCCATCAATAGCGATGCGTAGTAACGACCATCAGGCATCTTAGACACCGTAACAGTTTTCAGACTACCCACCAATTCACGATGAATTTTAGCCTTAACTACTCCTAGATTGCCGGGGAATTTAATCTCATCATCACCCAAAATTTTAACGTTTTGTGGGAATTGAATCGATTGTTTGCCATGGCGTTTCTTAAAGGTTGGATAAAGGGCGCGACCATCAAAGAAGTTGATAAACGCTTGAGACAAATTCAATACCGAAGACTGAAGGCATTGAGAGTAACACTCTTTGAGCCATTCAAATTCAGTCTTCCAGACGGGAATCTGTTTCTTCATTGTCAAAGCAGAGATACCTTTCCCAGTATCTTTGTAGGTCTGGGACATGGTAGCCAATGACTGATTCCACACCCAACGAACACAACCAAAAGCCTGCGCTAGATGGCTTTGCTGCTTTCCGGTGGGGTAGATTCTGACCTTGACTGTCTTTAACACAATGTTATTTATCACAAACAGCAGACCTATGATAACATAGGTGCAACGACTGAACAAGGGAATTTGTTCGTCTCCTCATGCCCGCCTTTGGTGCTAGAGCGTCCCTTGTTGGGATTGTCAGGCGAGCAATCGTCGCTTCGATCGCCTTTCATCCCACACCAACCTGGGTACAGCGCTTGGTGTGGGGATTCCCGGCTTTCTAGCTAAAAATTAGCAGCAATTTCTCCGGCTTTTACCCAAGACCCAGCGGCTGAGTTTTGTCTTTTAACGGTCATATTTCGTTCAAAAGTTGAGGTTGTGCCGATCGCCCTGCCAATCTTTTGAGATTTTACCGCCACTTTATTCTGCCCGCATCCTGCATTTGGCATAATTTTTGGTTTTTTCCCTATTCCCCCTGGCTTGTTTTCGCACAACTTAATTTTTGTTAACTTTTCTTAATAATTCGGGTTTGCCCAGGGAAATGTAACAGAGGCGATCGACCCACGGGGCAATTCTGGGCGATGCCAGAGTCACAAAAAGGGCGATCGAAGCAAACTCTAGACTTAAGCTGTACAGAATTTAAATTCTGTATTTCAAAGCATCGAAACTCGTCAAATCCTTTCCCTGTCTGCCATTCTCCCCGAATTCCCTCGAAGATTATCCCCATCGGGCCCTCGAACATCACAGACAATCTCTCGATCGGCAGTTTACCGCTGCCATCAGGCATCTATCCCAGGAAGGAGATTTGCCAGCATAGGGCCCACATCAATTTACCTTCTAATAGAGATAAGTTTCCGTAATAATTTGTAATAAACAAACACTCGCGAGCATTGTATAAAGGTTATCAGAAGGTTGAAACGACACGCTCAAGTTAACAAAAACACTGATTAACAAGGTTTGTCGCATCTCATAAAAGGTGTAAAATTTTCTAAGGTTTCTTAAACGTCCGTTACAATGTCATAATAGTGCAGGTAGCGGAAAGGGAGAGAACGAGCCGACCAGCTAGCGTAGCTGGCGTCAACCTTCAACCCTGGCAGGCTTACGGGTCTGAACAAATTTAACTTAACGGTTTTATACCGCAACCAAACTCAATTAACTCAAGTAGGAGAGTTCGTTCATGTTTGACGCATTTACAAAAGTGGTTTCCCAAGCAGACGCTCGTGGCGAATTTTTGGCTTCGGGCCAACTAGATGCTCTCAGCAGCATGGTTTCTGACGCCAACAAGCGGATTGACGCAGTAAACCGGATCACCGGTAACGCATCCACAATCGTCGCTAATGCAGCTCGCTCTTTGTTTGCTGAACAGCCTCAGTTGATCGCCCCCGGTGGCAACGCATACACCAGCCGCCGCATGGCAGCTTGCTTGCGCGACATGGAAATCATTTTGCGCTACGTAACCTACGCAACCTTCGCAGGCGACGCCAGCGTTTTGGACGATCGTTGCTTGAACGGTCTGCGCGAAACATACCAAGCTTTGGGAACTCCAGGTGCATCCGTTGCAACCGGCGTACAAAAAATGAAAGAAGCAGCGATCGCGATCGCTAACGACCCCAACGGCGTTACCCGTGGTGATTGCAGCTCCCTGATGTCCGAAATCGGCAGCTACTTCGACCGCGCAGCTAATGCAGTCGGCTAAAAATAGCGAGCCCGAACATTTCTTGCTGTAAAGAAGCGAGCGATCGCATTATTTGCAAGCAATCATTTTGGTACAAACAAAACAAAACATTAGGGAGACACCAGAACAATGAAAACCCCTTTGACTGAAGCAGTAACCGCCGCCGATTCTCAAGGCCGCTTCCTGAGCAGCACCGAATTGCAAGTAGCCTTCGGTCGTTTCCGCCAAGCAGCAGCAGGTTTGGAAGCAGCCAAGTCTTTGAGCGCCAACTCTGCGCGCTTGATCGACGGTGCAGCTCAAGCTGTGTACAACAAGTTCCCGTACACTCAACAAATGCAAGGGCCAAACTACGCTTCTACCTCAACCGGTAAAGCTAAGTGCTCCCGCGACATCGGCTACTACCTGCGGATGGTAACCTACTGCTTAGTTGCAGGCGGCACAGGTCCAATGGATGAGTACCTGATTGCAGGTATTGACGAAATCAACCGGACATTTGAATTGTCTCCTAGCTGGTATGTTGAAGCTCTCAAGTACATCAAATCCAACCACGGTTTGAGTGGCGATGCTGCAACTGAAGCTAATTCCTACATCGACTACGCAATCAACGCTCTAAGCTAGATTTGCGTGATGCCCGGAAATGTAAGCTGCTGTTAGCTTTAGTGTTAACTGTTGTTTACGATTCCGGGCATCTGCGATCTTAGCCGAGTTTTCCAAATACTTTTTTCAGAACTTTTCAGTTTTTCAAGCAGAAAAAGCAGAAAAGTTAGGAATAAAAGCATTTGAAAAAGCGAGACGAGTAGAACTGCGCCCTCACTGGACGCAAGACGATGCGAAAGCAGTAATTCGCGTCGCTTAGCCAAGTTTTCGGTAACGAGTATTTAATGTCGAGCGAACGAGTTACCAGTGCCGAATCTTTGCTGCTGCAAGGGCAGATTTCAGTTAAAGATTTTGTGCGGGCAGTTGCTGAGTCCGAAACTTATCGGAAAAAGTTTTTTGATCCGAACTCGCAAACACGTTTAATCGATCTTAATTACAAGCATTTATTAGGCCGTGGTCCTTACGACGAGTCGGAAATTGCTTTCCACCTTGATTTGTAAAATGCAGAAGACTACGAAGCTGAAATCAATTCTTACATTGACTCAGTAGATGATCAAGAGAATTTTGGCGAGAGTGTAGTTGCTTGCTATGGCAGTTTAGCGACTCAAAGAGGTAAAAAAAACCGTCGGTTTTAACCGGATGTTTCAATTGTACCGGGGCTATGCCAACAGCGATCGCGCCCAAAACCAAAAGCAAGCGCGACTAACCTGGGAAATTGCCAGAAATACGGCTTCGCCCATCTTCATTCCCACCACCGGAAAAGCCCTTGCCGGCACTTCAGGGAGTGCTCGCGGCCAACTCTACCGAGTCACCGCAATGGAAGGTTCGGCGGCTAAGTTTTCACCCCAAGTGCGGTGCAGGACTACCGAAGATCTCGTGTCTTACGATCGACTTTCGACCCGCTTGCAGCAAATCAACAAACGTGGTGGCAAAGTGGTAAGTATTACCACAGCTTAAAGTTTGTAAAGATGTTTTTTGAAACGTCTTTAGCAAATTAGGATTAATTGATGTGTACAGACAAGCTGCGCCGGGAGTGCACCCTAATTTGACACATCTTGGCCTTAGTCCTAAAAATCTCAAGTTCAACCAAGCTTTAAATTTTTGTTATTAATTTAGGAGAAAATCTGGTGGCTATTTCCACAGCAGCGTCCAGACTGGGAACATCCGCATTGAGCGATGCGCCGAAGGTAGAATTGCGCCCGAACTACACCAAAGACGACGTTGAAACTGTGATTCGTGCAGTTTACCGTCAGGTGCTGGGCAACGACTATTTGATGAAATCCGAGCGCCTGACAAGTGCTGAATCTCTCCTGCGAGACGGCAGTTTAACGGTGCGAGAATTTGTGCGGACAGTGGCAAAATCGGAAGTGTACAAAACCAAGTTTTTCTACAACAGCTTCCAAACTCGGACGATCGAACTAAACTACAAACACTTGCTCGGTCGCGCTCCCTACGACGAATCGGAAGTAATTCATCACTTAGATTTGTACCAAACAGAAGGCTACGACGCTGATATTGATTCTTACATAGATTCAGTAGAGTATCAAGAAAACTTCGGCGAAAATATCGTCCCTTACTACCGGGGCTTTAACACGCAGCGCGGGCAAAAAACCGTCGGTTTTACGCGGATGTTCCGGTTATATCGCGGCTATGCCAACAGCGATACATCTCAACTTGAAGGCAATAACTCCCGGTTAGCTGTCGAACTCGGCACCAACACGGCTACGGCTGTAGTTGGGCCTTCTGGCGGCAACGAAGGTTGGGCATACCGGTCTTCGACACAAAACGTAACTCCCAGCAGCGGTTTCGGCGGCGCGGCAGCTTACGGTAAAGAAGGGCGGCTTTTCCGCGTTGAAGTGTCGGGCATTCGCACGGGTGGCTATCCCAGAGTGCGCCACAGCAGCAAGGCATTTATCGTACCTGGTGAGGATTTGTCCTCGCAAATGCAGAAATTTCAACGCCTGGGCGGAAAAATCGCCAGCATTACTCCAATTTAGTTAGTGGTTATTGGTTATTAGTTATTGGTTATTGGTTATTGGTTATTGGTTATTGTTACAAACAAATAAAAACCAATAACCACCAACCAGTAACTAATAACAACTAACAAATAACAACTAACCAATTACCAAAAAGCTTATGTTTGGTCAAATTGTAGCTGGAAAAAGTGGCAATACAGCTTCCGCAGGTCGCTGTTTTCGTTATGAAGTAGTGGGCTTGCGCCAAAGCGATGATACAGAAAATATCGATTATTCGATTCGATCGAGCGCGAGTACATTTATTACCGTACCGTACAGTCGGATGAATCAAGAAATGCAGCGGATTACTCGCATGGGTGGCAAAATTGTGAACATTCATCCGCTAAGTGCGATCGCAGAATCATCACCGGAATCATCGTCGGATCATAATTAATAGCAAATTCCGCTAGAACTGGCGATTGAAATCGCCAAGTTTCCCCAACCCGCGCAGGCGGGTTTTGTTTGTCTAGTCGCGATTTCAATCGCCGAGTTTCTTTGAGGACGGGCTAGAAGCCCATCCCACCACTTTTAAACTAATAACTAACGAATATGAATTATGACGAATCAGACTCACCGCCAGCGGGTGTAGCTGAGGGCGAGTCTTTAACAATAGAACAGGCGATCGCAAATTTGCACTCCCAAGACTACAGTCTCCGCTATTATGCTGCTTGGTGGGTAGGCCGATTTCGAGTCAAGGAACCCGCAGCGATTGCAGCTTTGATTGCCGCATTGCAAGAAGAATCAGAACAAACAAAAATCGGCGACTATTCCCTACTGCGAAATGCGGCGCGAGCTCTGGGAAAATTGGGCGACAAACAAGCCTTGCCGGCACTGACTCGCTGTTTAGAATGCGCCGATTTTTACGTGCGGGAAGCGGCGGCTCAAGCTCTAGAAATGCTGGGCGAGATCGATTCGATTCCACCGCTGATGAAACTCTTAGATGGGGGCGTAGCTGTGGCCGTGCGAGTGCCGGGAAAATCGCACCTCGTGCAGCCTTACGACTCGGTAATCGAAGCTTTGGGTACGCTGAAAGCGACAGAAGCTATACCGCTAATTTCACCTTTTTTAGAACATTCTGTGGAGCGGGTGCAGTACGCTGCGGCGCGGGCGATGTATCAGTTGACTGCCGATCGGGTTTACGGAGAGCGGTTGGTAACTGCTTTAAATGGGGATAATTTGCAGTTGAGGCGATCGGCTTTGATGGACTTGGGGGCGATCGGCTATTTACCGTCAGCGCCAGCTATTGCTGAAACTTTAGCAGAAAATAGCATGAAGTTGATTGCGCTCAAAGGAGTTTTGGAACATCATCTCAATCAACAAGAATCTCTATCTTTGTCCGATGAAGCTATCCAAGTTATGAATTTAATGGATAGTTTACTTTGACCAAAATTAGTTCGCAACTGCAATAGGATTGCTTTAGCGATTCTCAATTATCTGCCGTATATTCAGGACACAGCACATTAAGAAAACACCACTGCTGTGTCCTTACCGCATATCTGTATTTCAGGTAATTGAAAACTATTTGATCGGTTTTAGCCTGGTGAATCGGCGACGGATGGTTTGATGGAATGAGGGAGGACGCTTTCGGCAATAATTTTGCTAAAATTTCAGTGAAAATACTGAGATTAGTAGCTTGATTTGGTAAAAGAACTCATGTTAAAATCACCTTACCATGTGGAGCGCTCCCCAGTTAAAAAAGCTTTGGTTTAGAAAATAGCGATCGCGGAATGCTGGGAGATGGTTGTGTAGCAGCTAGAAGTATAAATCGGGGGATTCACCATGATCAACGATCCTTTTGAAGTCCAGGTGCAACATTTTGCAGCGCTTAAGTCAAAGTATCAAGCAACAAAATATGAAGATTCATCTCCTTCTAGTCTTCTGTATCTCATCCTGCGAAAAGCTGATTTAGAATGTGCAATTACCGGCTTCGAGTGGGATTGGTTAATCAACCAAGAGCTTTTGGAAACAATAGAAGCTATCGAGCAACAGCCACAACGTAAAGCTGAAGAACGAATAAAACTAGATGCTAATTTTTCTCAACTTAAGTCTAAGTTTAAAGTAACCAGACATCCGCATTTACGGCTATCCAGTGCTTTGTATCCTATTCTTTGGAAACTTGACTCAGAAAATCAGCTCACTCACTTAGAAGTTAAATATCTTAAAGAAGAGGGGCTTACTGAAACAGTTGCTATCGCTGAAGATATGGCGCGATTTGCTTTACTAAAGGCTAAGTACCGAGCCACTGAATATCCCGATTGTTCGCTTGATAGCCCCTTGTATCAAATCCTCAAGCAACTCGATGCACGACAAATATTAAGTGATGTAGAGGCTAACTGGCTGTTTAATAACCAACTGATTGATACTCTAGAAATTTTTTGGCAACAAAAAGCTGTACGGGAAGCTGAATTTGCCCAACTCAAGGATAAGTACAAAGCTAGTGAATACCCAGAAACATCTGTCTCTAGTCCGCTCTATCAAATCCTGAAAAACCTGGATGCAGATATACAGTTGAGTGAGTCAGAACTTAACTGGCTGGAAGAGAATCAACTGAGCGAAACGCTTAATATTGTTTTGGAGATTGAACAGACACGACACTTTGCTCAACTGAAAGTTAAGTATAAAGCTAATGAATCTGAGGATTTATCACGCTCTAGCCATCTTTATAAAGTTCTCAAGAAAATTGATTTAGACAATCAGCTAGGTGAGCCGGATATTAACTTTCTTAAAAAGCGTAAACTGACTGACACAATTACTGTTGCTATTAAGAAATATGTTGCTAGTCTGAAGTCTAAGATTCAATCGGGAGAGCAGTTGAGTGAGGCTGATATTGATTGGTTACAAAAGAATGAACGTGAGGATGTAATTACTTTTGCTATTGACAAATATGCTGCTAGTCTGAAATCCAAAATCCAATTGGGAGAGAAGTTGAGTGAGGCTGATATTGATTGGGTGAAACAGAATGGACGTGAGGATGTAATTACTTTTGCCCAAGAAAAGGAATTTGGTGCTCTGAAGGTCAAGTATCGGATTATAGATCGTGATTTCCCTTTCGATCCGTTTTACGCAATTATGGTCAAATTGGAGAAAGAAGAGCGTCTAGATCCTGTGTTAGTTGTTCAGTTAATACAACAGGGACTTTTAGCTAGTCATGGAAGGATTGCTATTGCCTACCACAGGCTTGAAGCGCGTTTCTATGAGCAGGAATATGAGCGCACTGGAAATAAATGGAACTTGCCCAACGCCAGCAGTCATTGGCGCAAGGCAAATGAACCGAAAAGTGCATTGCAGGTGACAGAAAATCTGGACTTCGACCAAATCAAAGAAAATAAGCTCAAGTCCGCTTTGCTAACAACGAGGGGCGGTGCTTTCCGAGATATTGATAAATTAGATGATGCACAAAAGTGCGCGCTCAAAGCTATTGAGTATCAGCCTCTGAGTCATCATCCTTACACTTTGATGGGAGCTATTTGTTTTGAGCGGGGTCAATATTCACAGGGCGATGATTGGTTTAACAAGGCAATTAAACGCGGTGCTGAATCAGAAGATATAGATTCCGAACTCAAGCAGGTTGTCAAAAATGCTAAAGATGAGAAGCGTCGGGAAGTTGTGGAATATCTGCTGAAAAAAAATCCGCAGCGGTATGCTTGGGCTAAGTCTTATAGGAAGCGCCAAGGCGGTGAGGACGCACAGCGCAAGAATTCCTAGCGCGGGTATGGAGTCGAGTTTTTTGCCGATTCGACTCTTTAACCAAGACTGTCCTACTTCGAGCAGGGGAAGCTTTCCCAGTTAATCGCCGCGCCTCATCCACCTTACAAAAAGTTCGATCGCGCGATCGACCCAACCTACAATTACAATAGTCACGGTAAAGCTTACAAATAAATGGCATTAGAACTAATTCGCGCCGTCGAGCAAGCAGATTCTTCCGAAGGCTTGTTAAACGCAGTCAAAGCACTGTCGGCTGCTGACTCAAAAGAAGCAATTCCTACCTTAATTACAGTCCTCGGCTACAACAACCCAGGCGCCTCTGTTGCCGCCGTTGACGGGCTAATTCAACTCGGAGAACCTGCCGTGCTGCCACTTCTCGAACAGCTTGACGGCTACAATTACGGAGCGAGAGCTTGGGCTGTTCGGGCTTTGGCGGGAATTGGCGATCCCAGAGGTTTAGAGATTTTGCTCGATGCGGCGGCGAATGACTTTGCTTTGAGCGTGCGGCGGGCGGCGGCTAGGGGTTTGGGGACGATTTGCTGGGAACTGATGCCGGCAGAACAAGTTTTAGATGCTCAACTTCGCGCTGTGAAAACGCTGCTGCAAGCGTCCCGAGATCCGGAATGGGTGGTTCGCTACGCAGCGGCGGGAGGTTTGCAAGCTTTGGCTGGTGCTGCGACTGTTAAACCGGATTGGTTAGCGGAAGTTTCGGCCCAACTTGAGGAAATAGCCCAAAGCGATGAAACTTTGGCAGTTAGAGCCCGGGCTTTGCTTGCTCAGGAAAAATTGTCACTTGGCTAGGGTTTGGGCGATGAGCTCTTCCAAGTCCCCTTGACTGAGAGTGGTTAATATAAAGACTTCTTGTACAGTTTTGCCCTGTCTAGCAATGATTTTAAATCCCCCGCGAATGGGTACTGACACTCTTAATGTCATGTGGGGGATGTGTCCTTTAACTTTGTTAATGACGCCTGGGGTAACGGTTTGAATCCCCTTTCTTAGAGTCAGGCGCTCTAAAATTGGTATCAAACCGGGAAGGTGGGTAGAGTGATTCCAAACTAGGCGGCCTTTGGGTTGTGCGTTCATGACTTTTTTACCAAATTCAACATACCCAGTCTAAGCCACCCCCGGCTGGAAGCAATTTGCAATTCCCTCAACTTATCTATGAATAACGTTACTGTGGGCGTCATTGCGAGCAAAGCGACGCAATCTCAAACCGAGATTTTTGATTCTTGGCGCGCGAGCTGAGATTTGATGGCGCAGAATTGTCTTGTATTTTTTGATATTTTGGGTTGGTAACAGTCGGTTTTTCTAGTTGATTTGCGATCGCCCGGAGGATTTCTGTGACGCTGCAAGGTTTCTTGAGATAGCCGTCGGCTGGGAGTTCTAGGGCTTGTTCCATTTCGGAGGCTGTCATAAAAATAAACGGAATCCTGGCGGTTGCAGGGTACGATCGCAAAGCCGCGAAAACTTCAAAGCCGTTGAGTTCCGGCATCATGACATCAGACAAGATTAAATCGGGAATTTGGGCGATCGCTAACTGGATACCAACTTGTCCGTTTTCGGCGCCCACAACTTCAAAACCTCGCGATTCCAGAAGTTCTAAAACGGTTTCTCGGATTAAGTTATTGTCTTCAATTACTAATATTTTTTTCATGTTTTTGAGCTGGCTCTTTACTTTGTTGGTATTTGTATGTTATAATTTTGGCAGGTAAATTTTAAAATTTTCAATAGGGTTATTGCAAAAAACCGCTTTTTACGGGTTTTCACCGCTCAAGTGCGATAGGGTTATTGCAAAAAACCGCTTTTTACGGGTTTTCACCGGTAAAGCGCGATCGCAGCTAGGTGCAATATCTCATCAATTCGCCGCTTAGCTCGCTCAAAATTACAAACTGTGAAGTTCACAAAATTACTGCGAAGAGGGTAAAATATAAGTTGGTGTATCGCGATTTGTTGAGGAAAAGGATATGTCAGAATTTTTAGACTTTCTCAGACATCAGTTCGCCTACGTTGCAATTGGCGAATTTAAACCAGGAAAATTCAAAGAAGCAGAAGAACTTTTTGGCAAAGCCGTCGCCACCTATGCCACAGGTTTTAAGGGAGCATACCTGCTGCAATTGCCAAATACAGACAAAGGTATTGCCATCATTTTTTGGGAAAGTGTAGAAGAGATGGCAGCAAATCAAAGCGAAGCTTATCAGCAAATATTGAAGCAAATGACGCCTTTGTTTGCCAAGATTCCCGACACTGATGTTTATGAAATTGTCAGTGAAATTAAGCCGAAAAGTGAATGATTAAAAATTTGGCAATCGGCGCGTCATTCCCATTCCCATCGGCGTCTTGCGCCCGACTCCGCTGTAAAGTGCAAAATCTGCTAAAGCATTAATTTGCTTGACAGCAAGCGGACTGACATCTCCCATAATTCGGTAAGTAACCTCGCCGACGCAGCCAATAAATTTACTGCGAGAATCCGTACAAACTTCGGTGCGGATATCGAAGAAACTGGGAAAAATAGCTTCTGTGAAAGTAGGTTCGATCGCAATTTCGCTGTACTTGTTCCAACGATTTGCCAAACTGCCAAAAATACTCTCTCTAGTCGGCATCGCACTGTCGTACACGCCTTGCCGAAAATTCGTAGGAGTGCAGAAGGTAAACGCAATGTGCCTCTCAGTTTCCGAAGCGCGATCGAACAATTCGGCGTAAGTACAGAAGTTTGCCCAAGGCTGGTGCGATCGCGGTTGGCTGACAATGCTAGTCACGTACAAATCTGTCGGGCCCAGATGCCACGGGCGATCGAAGTTGAGTTGCTGCCACAGTTGAGTTAGGCGATCGAACAAACCGTCATCCAGCAGAGAAATGCGCCACCAAATCGGTGTATTTTCGCCAATTGCTTGCTTGTGTTCCCACTGTACAGCTTGGGAACTTGTGCGCCCCGCCGGAGGCAAAACCCTCTTTTGTGGCTGCGGGTTGCTGTTTTTGTAAGTCTCTTTTCTGCTTACTTGGAAAGGGCTTAATGTGAAAGCTTTTTCGTTGGATTGGTCGTGCAGGTACGCGCTCAAATCGCTGTCTACAGCACTCACCAGGTTGAGAAATAAGGCGTGGAGATGCCGTCCCGTTAAAAATTGGGATGGGATTGGTGCAACTGGCAGTAGGTTTAAAATAAGGCTGTGAGGCATCTTTTAATTATATAGCCTTGCTCAAAAGATGAGTTAGAAGTTGAGATTTTAGATTTTAGATTGAGAGATTGATTGGTCAATACTTCATCTTTGTGAGAACCACTATATATCGATCGCGCTCCAACTTTCTGGGAATCAAGCAAAATAGATACCAGGTAGGCAATACATCGCAGGTAAAACCGATGAACCCATTAAATCCGGAAGTCTCGATGCAGCAATTGCAGGCGCGAGTCGCTCAACTGGAACATGAGAATGCAGCGCTGCGAAGTTCAGAAACTCGCTACCCTCAGTGCTTTGAGAATGCAGCGATCAGCTTGCTGTACGAACATTCAATATCCGCAGCTCGCACTAACTTCTGTAGCAGAATACATTGGGCAAGTAGGATTATAATCGACTTCAAACCCTAGTCAACCATTTTGAATAGACAGGAATTGCATTATCTCCAAAATAGCCTGAAATTATCTGCGCTCATCTGTGTTTACCTGCCTGATATTTGGGGTCGATCTAAGCAGATGGGTGCAAAAAAACCTTGGTATGTAACAATTTGATAGATCGATCGCAAATCACAAGCAGATCCAGACAGATGAAGGCAGATAATTTCCTAAATATTCTATGAAACCACGCAGCCCTGAAACTTTTATCGTAAAAGCAACCCTGCTGCTAGTCAGCACCCTAACCGTGATGGCAGGAGCCACAATTGCCCCTTCCCTCCCAGCAATGCGACAGCACTTTTCGGCTGTTCCTAATGCTGATTATTGGGTGAGATTGGTATTGACTGCCCCAGCTTTGTTTATTGCGATCGGTGCGCCCATTGCCGGAATTGCGATCGATCGCTTTGGGCGCAAAGGTTTGTTGGGATTATCTGTGTTTCTCTATGGCTTCGCAGGCAGCTCTGGCTTCCTGTTGGATCAAATTGGGCTAATTTTGCTGGGACGGATGCTCCTGGGCTTCAGCGTGGCAGGTATTATGACAACTGCAACCACCTTGATTGCTGATTATTACATCGGTTCTGCTCGCGCCCAATTCCTGGGTTTGCAAGCAGCTTTTATGGGGTTTGGCGGCATGATTTTTCTCACCCTCGGCGGCTATCTGGCCGA
>NZ_JAUBUN010000039.1:57261-72933 GCF_036702665.1 Microcoleus sp. Aus8_D2 | reverse complement strand
GAGCGACTGGTGCTGTATCTCGACTTCGCTCGATAACCGCGTAGCCGAAGCAAGCCGAAGGCTGGTCATTAGTCATTGGTCCTGCCGTCATTAGTATTCGTAGGGTGTGTCGCTTTTGATAAATCCCTTGCATTCAACCGACAATTTCACGGCGACGCACCCGATCGCATTTATAAAAAAGCTTGCTTAGGAATGAAAATTAAATAACTTACATTTTTGTTCTTGTGGGATGGGCGTCTCGCCCGTCCCTTCATGGCGGGCGGGACGCCCACCCCACAAACTTGTGTAAATTATTTAATTCGCGATCCTTAAGACAAAAATGTTGGGTTTGTTGCCTGGGCCCTTGACAAGAAAAGGTGCGTCGCTATGAGATTGTCGCTCTTTCTTGAGGATTGTCGATCGCGACGCACCCTACAGTCAGTATTCGTAGGGTGTGTCGCTTTTGATAAATCCCTTGCATTCAACCGACAATTTCACGGCGACGCACCCGAGCCCATTTATAAAAAAGCTTGCTTAAGACAAAAATGTTGGGTTGGTTCCTGGGCCCTTGAAAAGAAGAGGTGCGTCGCTATGAGATTGTCGCTCTTTCTTGAGGATTGTCGATCGCGACGCACCCTACAGCTAAAATCCCAAATCTAAAATCTAAAATCTAAAATCGTTTGACTCGTGTAACATTAGCTGCTTAGATTGAATTTGGTTGTGTTGAGGATGTGGAATATGCCAGGGTTCAGGCGTTTTTTGTCGATCGCAAACAAAATGGCCGCAGTAGCAGCCGGCATCGGACTGGTTCAGGTGTTAACCATTGCCAGTTCATTTGCTCAATCATCTAACCCGCGTTCCCTAGACGAACTCTACAAAATTCGCGATCGGCTCGTCACCCAACTAGAACAACCCGCCTCACCCTCCCCAGAACCAACCCTGCTCTCGGGCTTAGTTCCCTTCGCCGGCAATCCTCAAGAACAACTGGTACAGCAGTTGCAAGCGGTGGAAGTTCAAATATTAGTAGAACAGAGAGCTAACGACAACTTACAGCAAGCAGTCCGTTTAGCCAACCGAGCCGTAGAAACGGGACGGAAGTCAAATCAGTCGATCGCATCTTCGCAGCAAACTCAATTTTTGTGGCACCAGGCCCTCAACAACTTACAAGAAGTTCCGCAAAATTCATTTTTAGCTCCCCTCACAGCCTCAAAAGCTCAGGAATACCGGGAAAATTTAACAGCAGCAGCCTCTCAAGTCCAGCAAGCAAAATCAGATTTTTTGGCGGAGGTTGCTCGTTCAAGCGGTTTGTCGAATCGAGCGTCGATCGGGATTTGCCACCTTTCTAGAGAGTGCGTCAACCTGCGGGGCGATGTGCCTCCTGTCAGTCCGGCCAGCTTAATTAAACTGCCGATTGCTGTCGCCCTGATGCAAAAACTCGACCAAGAAAAAATTAGTCTGAACCATGAAGTATTCGTCGATTCGGGCAATTTCACCGAAGACTCATCGACAAAGATTGTCTCCGATCGCAATTACCCGGTACACCTACTGTTAGAAGAAATGATCGATCGCAGCAGCAACATCGCCACCAATCAACTGATCGATTATTTGGGTTCCGATTACATCAATCAATTCTTAGAAAATCGCGGCTACCAAGTCACCCGCGTCAACTTCAAATTAATGGGGGAAAAAACTATGCCCGCCAACCCCGGCTCGGGGCCCAACCGCGTGACTGCTAACGAACTCACCGAAATGATGGTGCAAATTTACAACGGCGAAACACCAGGCGCTAAAATGTTAGTAGAAACTCTCAACCGCCAGTACGATCGCGCTTTGGGATTTGCCGCCTTGAAAGGAACTAAAGCTCAGTGGTTGGGCGAAAAAACCGGGGAGAATTCCCTGGTGCTAGGCACAACTTTAGCGATGAACATTGACGGCGAAGCCTACGTGATGACTGTGATAGACAGCCGCACCAGCGGCGATATACAAATCCGCCAGTCTATTGCTAAAATAGCCGATTATATTAGTAATAATCCCAGCTTTTAACTACTGGAATAGACACAGGACTTACGGACTGGTGACCAGAAACTATTTTTTTACAGTTCGTAGTGCGGACTTAAGTCCGCTTTCATGCTGCGGACTTAAGTCCGCACTACGAACGAAGATAATTGTGGTTAATGGATCGGACATGAGATAAGTCCTCAGACAATTGATAGCGGGGGATAACGCACCACCCAAAAATTTAAAAATGGCACATCAAAAACTCAATGTTTCCGTCAAAGGACAAGGATTTCCGATTCTCTGCTTGCACGGCCATCCCGGTTCTGGCGATTGTATGTCTGTCTTTACAGAACACCTATCAAAGCGGTTCCGGACGATCGCCCCAGACTTGCGCGGCTATGGCAACAGCCGCACCTCAAAACCCTTTGAAATGACCGACCACTTGCTTGATTTAGAAGCACTTTTAGACCGATTGGGAGTCGATCGCACTTTAGTCATCGGCTGGTCTTTAGGAGGGATTTTAGCCCTGGAATTAGCCATGAAATATCCCCAGCGAGTCACTGGTTTGATTGTCCTGGCATCCGCCGCCAAGCCGCGCGGCAGTCACCCGCCCATTTCTTGGCAAGATAATCTTTACACCGGTTTAGCCGGAATTATCAACTGGGTGGTACCCGGTTGGCAGTGGAATATTGATACTTTTGGCAGGCGATCGCTCTTTCGCTACTTGATCCAGCAGCATACAGCGACCCCTTACCGCTACTTAGCACGGGCCGGTACCCCCGCCTACCTCCAGACTTCCAACGCCGCTACAAAGGCGTTAAATACAGCTCTCAGGGCAGGATACGATCGACTGCTGCACCTCGGCGAGATTCAATGTCCGTGCTTGGTGTTGGCTGGAGAGGGCGATCGACACATCACCTCGGCATCCAGTTTAGAAACAGCCCGCCACCTCCAGGATTGTCAGTGGGAGTGCTATCCCGATACAGCCCACTTGTTTCCTTGGGAAATTCCCGATCGGGTAGTCACAGATATCGATCGGTGGATTGAGAATTTCCCCGAAGCAGTGGGCAATTGCGAGTCTTGAGTTTTGAGTTTCTCAGAATCAATTAATCACCAAACAGTCAAAAGTTTTGAATTTATCTCGTTTGCGTTTGCATCCGAATTAAACAGTGCGAACGTCCCCAAGAGCGATCGGGATTAGCTTGCAGAGTATAATTCAATACGGTTTACTTAAGACTTTTTATACTCGGAAGATCCCCCTCGCATCCCCCGAATCGTTGCGGGGACTTTAAGAGCTTTCTTGTTCCCCCCTTTCTAAGGGGGGTTAGGGGGGATCGGTCTTAATTAAACCGTATTGGAGTATAATTCCGATATTATCGAATTTGAATTGACAACTCAAAATTCCTCCTGCTGCTACTGACCGCTCAAAACAGGCAAAAACCCTCCCTCACCAAACTTTCCCAAATCATCTGCAACCGTCAAAGCAATAGGTTTGCAGCGCTGAATGGAAACACTAAGACCTTCTGCACCTTCATTTTCTATGTCTTCTACATATCCTGCTTTTGCAGATTCCGCCTCTTGAGCCGTCAAGAAGGGGCCAAAATAGTAAATGCACCGCGGCGCTGAAGTTTTAACTTCAACCCACCAAGCCAATCCGAAAAAGTTGAGCAAGCTAATCAAGAGTTCTTTCATCTGCTTTTCTAATTTATTTAACGGTGTTTTCAGGTTGCTGCGGGCAACGCCTGCGCTTTTTTTATTTACGCGGCTTTAATGCTACAAAGAACCAATCCAAACCTATTTAAAGCCGATATCTAAATAGATTGGTGTCGATTTCCTGTTTGAAAGTAGGGGGAAGGCCCCTTCTACTTTCGCCTGTCCGTAACGGCTGCCGACCTATTATTAATTGTCCCGAGTGTATTCCCGCTCAATTTTTGGCGGCATTCACATATTTTTGTATCAACGTAGCTGGTGACAAATTGGGAATCACCAATATACTTTCTCCTCAGAGTTATCTGTTTGTTATGCAGCTTACGCTCTAATTTGAGTGCATATTAGGTATTTTCCCAGGGGACATTTTACTCGGGATTTTGTTCGTGAGGTCTAAGTAGCTAGAGACACCGATAACCAGGTTTTAGCTACTTACATAAATTACTCTGTTGTGCTGTTTTTTTCAACCAATTTCACGATCCGTGGACGTGAAATTTTTTCGGCCCGCGCTGGCGGTAAATTTCGTATAAAGCCATTCCCGTTGCTACCGAGACATTCAGGCTAGGAGTCTTTCCCCTTAAAGGAATTGAAACTAATCCATCACATCCGCGCTGTATCAAAAGGCTCAAACCGTCAGCTTCACCGCCCACAACTAAAACAGTCGGCCCGGAGAAGTTGATTTTCTCTACTGAGTCACCTACGCCTGCTGCTGTGCCGTAAATCCAGAATCCAGCCTCTTTCAATTCTTCCAGCGCCCGGTTAAGATTCACAACCCTCGATACTGGCAGGCTTTCCAATGCACCGGCTGCCACTTTTCTCACTGCCGAGGTAACTCCAACGGCCCGCCGCTGGGGAATCACCATGCCCTGAGCTCCCAATGCTTCGGCGGTGCGAATAATCGCCCCTAGATTGTGAGGGTCGTTGAGTCCTTCTGCTACCACAATAACCGGATCTTCGCAAGCAGCCTTAGCCTGTGCGATCAGTTCGCTCAAATCCAGGTATTCGTAAGCTGAGACTTGGGCGGCTACACCTTGGTGGTTTGCTTTGCGCGTGATGTAGTCGAGGCGCAAATCGTCAACTTCGTCAATAATGCTGCCGTTGGCCTTGGCTTCGGTGAGCAAGCTGTGAAAGCGCGGATCGTAGCGCAGGTGCGGCACAACCCAAATCCGGTTGAGGACTTGGTTGGCTTCTAAAGCCGCTTGCACTGCATGGCGGCCGTAAATCATGTCGTCTGTGTCTGCGTCTGGTTGCACGACGGTATTTGAGGCCGTGTCAACTGGGCGAGTGTCTCTGTCTTTGTCTCTATCTCGGAAATGATTCCCCCGGAATTCCGGCGGGCTGCTGCTTTTGTCTCTGTCTTTGTAATAATTGCCGCGGGATTCCTGCGGGCTGCTGTCTCTGTTTCTGTCTCGGAAATTGTTGCGGGCTGGCTGCGGGCTGCTGCTTCTGTCTCTGTCACGGAAATTGTTGCGGGCTGGCTGCGGGCTGCTGCTTCTGTCTGTGTCTCTGTCTCTGTCTCTGTCACGGAAATTGTTGCGGGGTGGCTGCGGGCTGCTGTATCCGTCTGTGTCTCTGTCTCTGTCACGGAAATTGTTGCGGGGTGGCTGCGGGCTGCTGTCTCTGTCTCTGTCTCTGTCACGGAAATTGTTGCGGGCTGGTTGCGGGCTGCTGTCTCTGTCTCTGTCTCTGTCTCTGTAATAATTTCCCCGGGATTCCTGCGGGCTGCTGTCTGCGTCTCTGTCTTTGTAGTGATTTTTGCGTAGGGACGGTTGGCTGTCGCCATCGACATTCCGTTTGTAAATCGATCGCACGGGCATTTCTCGGGATTGGGAGGAGAAGGTCGATCGCTTTTGAGGCGCGTCTATTCCGCGAGTGTCGGGACGGGGCTTGCGTTCAAAGCGGGCAGAGGATGGTTGTGAGTCCTGACGGCCGCCTTCGCGATTGAATGGCTTGCTGTCGGAATTCGATCGCGAAGAGTTTGGTCTGGTAAATTTTCTCATTGGTTTTTTGTAGTCAAAACGTTTTGGCTGAAGGCTAATCGATTTGAGATTTGAGATTTGAGATTTGAGATGATTGATTGAGGGAGCAATCTTGCGGTTTTTGGATTTGAGAGCGGCTGGTTTGGGAGCAAGGATTTTGCTGTGCTAAACTTGCTAATTATTGACTGATAAATCCTGTTTGCCTGCGCGAGCTTTTTGCTGTTGAACGGTTGGCCGCCGTGCATTAATTGTTAATTAATCCCTCGCCCTTGGCAACTCTTAACTGCTAAATCATTTCTGTCTCAAGTTCTAAAAGTGCCATAATTTCGGTCAATCTTTCGGGATCGGTGAGGTACAAATATCCGACCAAAGTTTCTAAGCTGCTGGCTTGTTGGTAGATCTCTGGATCTGCTCGCTTAGAACGGCCCGATACGGCATTGCGGCCGCGCTTGACAATTGCTAATTCTGTACTGTTCAAGTAAGGAGAGATCGATCGCAAGTGACGCGCTTGAGTTTCGGCTCGTACTTGCCCCACCACCAATTCGTGATAAGCTTGCAATCTTCTGGGCGGCATTAAGTACGAACTCCGAATGTAGAGTTCGTAAACTGCATCTCCCAAATATGCCCACGCTGCGGGCGAAATCCTTTCTATTTCTGCTGGTGTCGCCCTCCCAGGATGCACTCGATTTAAACTGATATCAGTCAGACTCTGTTTGAGCCCGTCATCTGCGATCGGCGACATACTTTTTTAAATAAAACTTCCGCACAGCTTGGTTTTTCTACAACTTACTTATTTCGTCTTCTGTCACTTCAGCAATTATAGCGACTGCACGGCTTTGTTAACGCGATCGCTTACGAATGAGAATTAAATAACTTACAATGCATGATTGTTCTTGTGGGATGGGCCATAAAGCCCGTCCAGAAAGGGCGGGCTATAAGATCCCACCCCACAGGCTTTTGTAAATTATGTAATTCACGATCCCTTAGACCTGCTGGTTCCCTAATTTTTATACCATTTTTCCGCGTATTTGCCACACATATTTTACTACCCCTCCACGGTTCGTCAAAGCATCGAGGGAAATAGTAGCGCCCAGAGCAGATCCTGGGAAAATCGGTATTTTTTTTGACCCGCAAAACCATAAAAATTTGCTATCCAGCGTTGATAACCGGATAGCTAATTCAATCCACTTTGCCGTCAAGCATCCTTGACGTTGTTAACCGCCTCATCAACCGAAGGCTGCAAAGACAAAAATTTCTCTAAGCGAACCAGTTTAACAGTCTGAGTTACGCGGGGATTTGAGACAATTTGCAATGTCCCCTCCAAGGTTTGGGCTTTCTTGACAAGTTGCACAAGTGCGCCCAAGCCAGAACTATCCACAAAGTCTATCTTAGACAAGTCCAAAATTACGTGTTTTGGGCCCTCGTCAATACATTTGCTCAGTACCTTCCGAAAAGTGGCCTCAGAAAAAGCGTCCAGCAGGCCAGTCAAGCGAAATAACTGATGGTTATTCTTGACTTCGCGAGTGCCTCTGAGGCTAACGGTCAGGGTCAATGACTCAGGAATGACACCCTCCTAGCTAGATATGGCTTAAAGTCGAGGCTTCATTATATGAGTTTTTTGGTCTTTTGTCTACTGTTTTTTTGGTCATAAGTCATTAGTCCTTAGTCATAAGTCGTTAGTCATTAGTCAGAAGCCATCTACACAAACAGCCTCTGATAGACCAGCAATTGCAAAAATAGCTATGACGGGCGAGGAGCGTCCATCCCACAAAAATGATTTTTTTTGGGGAGTAGGGGTTAGCCATCCCGCCTGCTGGAAAATTTGATTAAAAGGACTGAGGCAATTCAAGTCTCATGACGGATGACGGCCCGACGGCCCGACGGATGACGGATGACGGATGACGGCCCGACGGATGACGGATGACGGATGACGGATGACGGCCCGACGGATGACGGATGACGGATGACGGCCCGACGGATGACGGATGACGGCCCGACGGCCCGACGGCCCGACGGCCCGACGGATGACGGCCCGACGGCCCGACGGCCCGACGGCAGGACTCCCCAGAGATGGCTAAGCTGCTACTTTCTGATTGTCTCGCATTGACTGCACGAATCGATCGAACAAATAGTCAGCGTCGTGGGGGCCGGGACTGGCTTCTGGGTGGTACTGGACTGAGAACAGGGGTAAGGTTTTGTGCTTCAATCCGGCTACGGTGCGATCGTTCAAGTTGAGGTGAGTAATTTCTACTTCCGGGACTAGGGAATCAGGGTCGATCGCAAAACCGTGATTTTGGCTAGTAATTTCTACCTGCTGAGTTAAACCCGCCGGATGATTTAATCCCCGGTGGCCGAACTTCAGTTTAAAAGTTTCTGCACCCAAGGAAATGCCCAGAATCTGGTGTCCCATACAGATGCCGAACACAGGTTTGTCCGACTTCAACAAAGCTTTCGCCGTCGCGATCCCTTCCGTTACCGCCGAAGGATCTCCAGGCCCGTTGGACAGAAAAATGCCATCCGGATTGTATTTGAGAATTGCCTCGGCTGACGTGTCAGCGGGTACAACAATTACCCGACAGCCGTAACTCGCCAAACGCCGCAGGATGTTGCGCTTGACTCCAAAATCTAGCGCTACCACCGTCCACATTTCGCCGCTAGCAGGCTTAACTGTCGGACTGAACTCCCACACGGCATCTGTGGCTTCAGACCACTCGTAAACCTCGCGGGTGGTTACTTCCTTCACCAAATTCAACCCGGCCATGCTGGGGGCGTCTTGGACTTGCTCCAAAAGCTCCGCCTGGTCGAGAATCGCGGTCGAAATGCCACCGTTAATGGCTCCCACGGTGCGAATTTTGCGGGTGAGGGCGCGGGTGTCAATGCCATAAATGCCGGGGATGTCGTACTGTTTTAGGTAGTCTTGCAGGGATTGCGAACAGCGCCAGTTGCTGGGGCGGCTGCATACGTTCCGGGCGATCGCGCCTCTAATTTGCGGCCGTGCAGATTCTTCATCTTCGAGATTGACTCCGGTATTGCCCAATTCTGGATAAGTAAAAGTAACAATTTGACCGCAATAGCTCGGATCGGTCAAAACTTCTTGATAGCCCGTCATTCCCGTGTTGAATACGACCTCGCCGACGACGGTGGCGTCAGCGCCAAAAGACCAGCCGCGGTAAGCAGTACCGTCAGCTAGGACTAGGAGAGCGGGTTGTGCAGTTGAAAGTGACATGGCATCCTTAATTACTTTACGTTTAGTTTCATTTCATTGTTATCCCTAGTAGGGACTTCTGGCTGATTAGCCAAATAAAAATCTTATTTTATTTTCAGATATTTTTTTTGCGGTTTTTTATTTGGCAAAACAAATTAATTGAAAGCCTCTCTTTTTTAAGGATAAATTAAAAGAAGACGATTCATTGCTCCAATCCTCGGACTTCTTTTGTCAAGTGCTGTCAATTGTCAACTGTCAAGGGGTCAACTGTCCAATGAAGGTTTGTAGCTAAATCCCATAAAAATTTAGATCGCGTGTTTTGGTAGTTTTGACTTGCGAGCCTTTCTCAATTACTGAAACAAATTGTTTGTCATTTGTCAACCATTTTTTGACAGAGCGCCCTTGATGACAAAAATCAAAGCTAAAATCCCCAAACTGGGCGTCAAATCTAAATCTACACCAAAAGGCAGTTGTCGCTGTTACGATCGACCTAAACTGTTTAATCAAACTATGGCCGGCAAATCTCCCTTACCTTTACCCTCCAACCCAAAACAGCCTCTGATGAACGCTCAAAACCTGCGTAAACCTTTACTGGCTTTAACAACAGTTATTTCTCTGAGCAGTTCAATTTTAGTTTACACCGCAGTCAACTCCTCGCGAGCCGTGGCTCAAGAGAGCGAGGGATGCTTCATGCGCAACTCCAGCGGCCAAACTGTCAGCTTGAGCCGCTCTGTCTGCGGTTTTCTCCCGGAACAATTGAAGCCCGCTACGGAGCCGGCCGCCAAATCGGGAGTATTTCAGGCAAAAATCAAACGCCGAGAGGCTAATATCCCGGTTATAGAAGTCACATTTAACGGCCAACAAAAGTTTGAGATGATGGTAGATTCAGGAGCCAGTGGCACAGTAATTACACCAGCAATGGCTACAGCCTTGGGCGTTGTTCCCCAGGGAACAGTGCAAGCAAAAACTCCCAACGGAGACGCTACTTTTCCCCTCGGTCGCCTGACTTCTATTGAAGCTGGGGGTCTGGCGGTTAAAAATGTAGTTGTAGCCATCTCGCCATCTCTAGAAATCGGACTGTTGGGTCACGACTTTTTTGGTAATAAAGATGTGACTATTAAGCAAGATGTCATTGAATTTCGATCGCGATCTTGAAGTCATTGGTCAGTAGTCAGTAGTCATTAGTCATCAGTCATTAGTCATCAGTCATTAGTCAGTAGTCAGCAGTCATTAGTAGACCTGTTGCAAAAATCGGAAAACGCCCTGAAATTATCTGCGTTTATCTGTGTTTATCTGTCTGACATCTGCGGTTACAGGATCGATCCTTCAACTTATGCAAGAGGTCTAGTCATTAGTCATCAGTCATTAGTCAGTAGTCATCAGTCATTAGTCATTGGTCATCAGTCATTTTACCCGCTCTCGACTTGGCCGGAGCGTCTTGTCCGAAGAGTTCTCGCCGAAGCAAGCCGAGGGGAGTCATCAGTCATTAGTCATTAGTCATTAGTCATCAGTCATCAGTCATTTTACCCGCTCTCGACTTGGCCGGAATTTATTTCTTCACCGCAAAAACTCCACCAACTGCTGCAACTTCAACCAAGATTCGCCACTCGATAAAATCTCCTTAGCCAAACGGAGTCCTGCTGCGTGGGAACCGATCGCAATTACACCTCCCACCTGAAAAGCTAAAGACGCATTCAAAGCTACAACATCCATTTGTGCTGCTGTACCTTTGCCTTGCAAAACGTTCCGCAAAATCTCGGCGTTTTCCTCAACATTTCCACCTTTTAACGAGCCGATCGCACTTGGCGTCAATCCTACCTGTTCCGGGTGTAAACTCGTCAGTTCAACTTCGCCGCCCGACAAAACCGCCAAATCCGTCACATCTCCCAAACCCGCCTCATCCAACTTTTCTCGGCCGTGAACGACTACCGCCAACTCAGTCCCCAACTCGCCCAAAGCTTGGGCAATAGTTGATACCAGACTGGGATCGAACACCCCGATTACCTGCCCTGTAGGGCGCATAGGATTGACGAGCGGCCCTAAAAGGTTAAAAACAGTCCGCACCTTCAACGTGCGCCGGAGCGACGCTACAGCCTTAAGTGCGGGATGCCACCCGGGCGCAAATAAAAATGTGATGCCTACTTCGTCCACAGCAGCTTTTACCTTCGCAGCATCGGCGCCCAGGTTGACTCCGAGTGCTTCCAACACGTCAGCAGAGCCGACTTTGCTGGATGCCGATCGATTTCCGTGTTTGGCGACTCGAACTTGGCCCGCGGCGGCCACAAAAGCTACAGCGGTGGAAATGTTAAATGTGGACGCACCATCGCCGCCGGTGCCGCAAGTATCAATTAATTTGAGATTGGAGATGGCAGATTGGCGATCGAAAACGCTCTCCGGTTCCCCCGTCAGAGATTGAGACTGCAATACCTGAGCCATTCCTGCTAATTCTGAGGCAGAGATGCCTTTGACTTGGAGGGCTGCTAAAATTGCGCCGGAAAGCACGGGGGGTATGGCTTCTGCGAGCCATCCCTGCATTAATTCGCAGGCTTGGGGGCGCGAGAGGGATTGTCTGTCTAACAGTTGTTGCAGCAGGGCTGGCCACAGGGGAGAATCCGCTGTCAGGTTTGAAGCTGGGGATATATCTGGTGTTGCAAGTACGGGAGAGTCAGTCATGTAGCGACAATGAATTTTTTGCTGGGGTGGGATCGATGATGTCGGGCAAAACCGAGTGTCGATCGGGATTTTACCAGACTTGCAGACCCAATTTTGCCCGCCACCACCCAGATTTTTGCCGAAATGACAGCACCGCTACAGAATTTATTCGCCCGCAGTATCCGAATATGAAGTTTTTGATACAACAATCGTCCCCCGGATTGTGACAATTTTAAATATGGTGCCCCTCTCGTCAGGAGCGATCGACTCTCAGCTATACTATGTGCCGCCTAAAAATCAATTTTAACTGGCAACATTGGCGGCAAGCATTCAGGGCGATCGGCGGATTACTTGCTCTCGATGCCAGCCGATCGCCACCTAAAAATCGGCAGTTGGTGCTGTACCTCGGATCGATCGTTCTCAGAGTCGCTGCTGAAACAGGGTAAACAGGCTTGCAGCTAATGTCAGCGCATATAATTGCTCATAAATTCAGGGAGCTTTTAAGAGGCGGGTTTTGCTCAAACGATTGGAACTTTCAGCAGATAGATTAGCAAATCCGATTTTGGCAGTCATTGGTAGCCCAAAGAAAAACAGGCCCGACTGGTTAAACTTCCATGACTCTACGAACAACTAACTCGGAGCAAATACACATATTCTGTAGGGACACAACACAGTTGTGTCCTGATATGTGTTGCCAGCCATTTATAATCAATAGAAACAATCGCACGGCTTGGCGGTTGAGCGATCGGCGGGCGACACAGCATCTATACTACTAACAGAGCGCCAAAGAGCTTTAATTTCAAACAAAAACAGAGCAGGGTATTCAAAAGTGAGACACCAAAAATTACCAAACAAAACGATCGAGTACACATTGGAAAACAAAGCGATCGATTGCCCGAATATCGAGGAGGCACTGCACCAAATGGAAGCCAAATATTACAGTATGTTTGAAAATGCTGTGTCTGGCATTTTCCAAACAACCCATGACGGTCGCTACATCAGCGCTAACCCAGCTTTAGCTCGCATCTACGGATATAATTCCTCAGCAGAATTGATGGCCAGTCTGACTGATATCAGCCATCAGCTTTACGTAAATTCCGATCGCCGCAATGAGTTTGTTTCTGCTTTGCAAGCGCGCGGCATCGTGTCAGATTTTGAGTCGCAGATTTATCGCCGAGATGGCACAGTAATTTGGATAGCGGAAAATGCCCGGGCTGTCTGCAATCCAGCCGGAAAATTGCTTTACTACGAAGGTTTTGTGGAAGATATCACCCAGCGCAAGCAGGCAGAAGCTAGACTTCGAGAAAGTGAAGAACGCCTGCGCATGGTCATTGAAGGTGTTAAAGATTATGCTATATTCATGTTAGATACTCAGGGATATGTAGCTAGCTGGAATTCCGGAGCGAAACGGATTTTGGGCTATGCAGAAAACGAAATAGTCGGCAAAAAATCTGAGTCTTTTTATACGCCTGAAGATATTGCCCTTGGCAAACCGCAAGAAAAATTAGTCACAGCTACCGCAGCAGGTAGATATCAAAGTGAAGGCTGGCGCTTGGGCCAAGACGGCTCCCGATTTTGGGCGAAGATTATTGTTACTCCTTTGCGCGATGAAAGCGGAGAGTTGCAGGGCTTTTGTCAAGTAATGCAGGACATTACTAAGCAAAAGCGGGCTGGAGAAGAAAAAATGCAGTTGATTGCTTCTTTGCAAGCTTCAGAAAAAAAGTTTCGCACTCTGTACGAATCGACGACAGATGCGGTAATGCTGCTAGACGAAGAGGGTTTTTTGGATTGCAATCCGGCTACCTTAAAGTTATTTGGATGCAGCACAGAATCGGAGTTTTGCGGCAAGCATCCTTCGGAATTTAGCCCGCTGTTGCAACCCGACGGACAAGATTCTATGAGTCTGTCTCAAGAGCGAATTAGTACGGCTATGGAAACGGGAAATTGCCGTTTTGACTGGCGGCACTGCCGTTTGGATGGTTCCGAGTTTCCGGCGGAAGTGCTGTTAACTTCTATGGATATCGGCGGCAAAATGGGTCTGCAAGCTGTGGTGCGCGATATCACCGAGCGCGTGCAGGCTCAGGTGGCTCTGAAGCAAGCTAACGAGGTGTTGGAATGCCGGGTAAAAGAGCGGACAAGTCAGTTGGAAGACGCTATTAAAAAGTTGAGTTTGTCGGAGGAAAAGTTTTCTAAGGCTTTTCGATCGAGTCCCGATCCGATGACTATTACTACTTTTGCCGAGGGTCGTTTTATAGAAGTTAATGATAGTTTTCTGTCGATAACTGGTTACAGTTTAGAAGAAATGACCTGCAACACAGTACCGGGATTAAATATTTGGGTAAGGCCTCAAGACCGACTTGATTTTAGACAATTGCTGCAAGTACACGGTGTGGTTCGCAATCAGGAATGCGAGTTTCGGATGAAGTCGGGATCGGTGGTGGTGTGTTTGGTGTCAGCCGAATTGATTAATTTGGAGGGGGAACTTTGTGTGCTGGTGGTGATGACGGATATTACCGATCGCAAACACGCAGAAGAAGCCCTGCGGGAAAGCCAGCGCGCCTTATCCACGCTGATGAGCAATTTGCCGGGGATGGCCTACCGCTTTCGCAACGATGCCGATCGCAGTATGGAGTTTGTCAGCGAAGGTTGCTATCAGTTATCCGGCTATTCTCCTGAAGAATTTATCAGCACTCGGCAAGTTTCTCTCTCGGCATTGACTCACCCCGACGATCGCGAAATCTTCTGTAATGCCGTGGAAGTTGCCTTGCAAGAAAATCGACCCTATCAGCTAAATTACCGCATAACTTGTAAAAACGGCGAAGTCAAATGGGTTTGGGAGCAAGGTTTGGGAGTGTTTTCCGACTCGGGAGAATTGATCGCTTTGGAAGGGTTGATTACTGATATTTCCGAACAAAAACGCAGCGAGGAAGCATTGCTGCGATCGCAAACAGAGTTAACCCAGCAAAAACTTCAGCTCGAAAATACTTTGCAGGAATTGCAGCAAACTCAAGCGGTATTAATTCACACTGAAAAAATGTCTACACTCGGTCAAATGGTAGCCGGTGTGGCCCACGAAATTAACAATCCCGTTAGCAGCGTCTGCGGCAATCTCGTCCACGTCGGCCACTACACGGAAGATTTGCTGAATTTACTCGATATGTATCAGGAACACTGCCCGCAGCCGCCGGCATCAATTCAAACGCAAATTCAGGATATCGAGCTAGATTTTCTGTTAGAAGATTTGCCAAAAGCAATATCCTCGATGCAGATTGGAGCCGATCGCATTCGGGAAATTGTGCGATCGCTCAGAAATTTCTCTCGCAAAGACGATTCTCAAATGACCAAGGTTAATCTACACGAAGGCATTGAAGGGACGCTGTTAATCCTGCAAAGCCGCCTGAGGGCCCGAGGCAACTATCCCGAAATTGCAGTAATTAAAGAATATGGCAACTTGCCTTTAGTTGAATGCTATTCTGGTAAAATCAATCAGGTGTTTATGAATTTGATCGGAAATGCGATCGACGCGATCGAGGAATACAACGCAGGGCGATCGGTTGCCGAAGCCAAAGCCAACCGCAGCAAGATTAAAATTAAGACGGAAGTCCAAAACTCCAAGGCTGTAATTCGGATTTCTGACAACGGCCCCGGTATGCCCCAAGAAGTTTGCCAGCAGTTATTCGAGGCCTTTTTTACCACCAAACCCGCCGGCAAAGGCACCGGTTTGGGCCTGTCCATTTCCTACAAAGTTATCCAAGAACACGGCGGGATGCTCAGTTGCGTGTCTGCACTAGGCCAAGGAGCCGAGTTTATCATCGAAATGCCGATCGAGCAACTCGAACAACCGTAAAGTGCGATCGAGATAATTGATTGTAGGGTGCGTCAGGTCTAAATGTCACGATCGCAAACTAATAATTTCCATCCTGACGCACCTGAGCATTATTAAGTAATACCATTCATAAAAAATCTTGCTATCAAACAAATTTTTGGTGAGTTTTCTCAACTATTGTATAAGGCAATACGGTTCACGATCGACTCTTATACTCGGAGATCCCGCTCGCATCCGGGAGCCCTTGGGGAGTAGGGGTTGACTTTAAGAGCATTCTTCCCCCTTGATTCGGGGGGTGCCAGGGTGATCGGTCTCAACTATTGTAT